>JAJYTM010000036.1 GCA_021793035.1 Microcaldota archaeon | reverse complement strand
CTCTTGCCGTGATTATACGCAAGCTTGTGCTTCCCGTATGTGACGCCGACTATTGTAGCGAGCGAATCGGAGAAGAAAAGCGCCATTATGCCAGTCAGTAGGAGCGGGCGTGCATGTATGAAGCTCACCATGAGCAGGGTGCCGACAGCCAGGTATATTGCGCCTTCGCCGAAGAAGGCGCCTGTTCTCTCCAAGCTGTTCAGAAACGCGTACATGCTGCTTTTATGCGAGACCAAGCCGCTGATTGAGTACCCGAGCAGCGATAGCAGCACCACTATATATATTGCGCTGTAGTATTGCACCAGCGCTATTATGAGTAGCAGCACGACACCGATTACCATTTCAAACACATCGCGCCTTATCTCTACGCGCTTGTTGCTCCTTGCAGGCTTTACAGTCCTGGGCGTGTGGCTCTTTGCTATGAAAGCCGCTATGAGGCCGATTGATATGGACTGCGCGACCACTATGATGCCTGGGACAGAAGCAGCTGCATAGAAGTATGAAATCGCTGCGAGCAAGTACAGCATCGATATGGAGAATATGGCCCTGTGCCTCAGATACTGGTATACAGAAGAGCAGGATACGAGCGATATTCCGAAAATGATCAGTATGCTGTACGCATGGCTGAAGAAGAGCGAGAATACGGATGCAATAACAAAGGTATACGCAAGGCCAAGCAAGTATATGTTGAACTCTTCTTTGCCCTTTCTATCTACGTAGGACTGCCACAACACTATAGCAACCGCGACGATGAAGGCTGCAAGCTGCACGGCTTGCGCTGCCAATGCTGCATTCATGGAGTTAGCCTGTTGATTACCCTAGGGAATGGTATGGCGTCGCGTATGTGGTCCAGGTTGAGCATCCACTTTATCACTCTCTCTATCCCCAATCCGAAGCCGGCATGCGGCACCGAACCGTATTTTCTCAAGTCTATGTACCAGCTGTAATTGTCAAGGTTCATGTTGAGCTCCTTCATCCTCTTTACTAGCTCTTCGTACCTCCACTCGCGCTCGCTGCCCCCTATTATCTCCCCGTGGCCGTGTGGCGCAAGCATGTCCGCGCAAAGTACTGTCCTCTCGTCCTTAGGGTTCACAGGCATGTAGAATGCTTTTATCTCCTTGGGCCAGTTATATACAAATATTGGCTTGTCCTCGTCCTCGGTCAGCAGCTTCTCCTCCTCGACGCCGAAGTCGTCGCCCCATTTCTTATCGGAGCCCTTCTCCTGAAGCAGCGCTATCGCCTGGTCGTAGCTAAGGCGCTTGAAAGGCGGCCTTATCTTCATGAGGCTGTCCGGTTCGACACTGAAGAATTTGAGTATGTCCGTATGCTCCTTTGCAAGCTTGTTGGCGATGCCGCTCACGAGCTTCTCCTGCATCTTCATGTTCATGGCATTATTGACGTATGCCATCTCGGGCTCGAGGTGCCAGTATTCCGCCAAGTGCTTGACCGTCCTTGACTTCTCTGCCCTGTATGACGGTGCAAACGAGTATACCTTCTCGAGCGAGTATACCATAGCCTCGGCATAGAGCTGCGACGACTCCGTCAGGTATGCCTTCTGGTCGAAGTACTTGACTTCGAACAGGTCTGCGCCAGTCTCGCCCCCCGCAACGGTTATGAGCGGCGGCGTGATCTCGAAGAACCCCTGCTTGTCCAGGAACTCCCTTGCATACCTGAATACATAGGAGCGCGCCTTCATGGCCATTATCATCCTTTGGCTCCTCAGCCACAGGTGCCTCACATCAAGCAGGAATTCGGGGCTCTGGTACTCAGTTATAGGGAACTGCTCGCCCGAATGCACAACGAGCACGTCCTTCGCTTCCATCTCGACGCCGTCAGGAGCGCGCTCATCCTTCTTCACGGTTCCCTTGATTATTATGCTCGATTCCAGGTATGCAGAATCGATTGCGTTCCATGCGCTTTCGCTCATCGCGCTCTTGTCTATGACGCATTGGATTATGCCTGTGCGGTCGCGCACAACTGCAAATATCTTCCCGCCGCTGCTGCGCTTCCTGTATATCCAGCCTTTTATTGCAACCTCCTTGCTCTCGCTTGCCTTGGCCCTTGATATGGGCACTGCTTTCACGCTAGTTTTCAACATATTCACACCATCATTCAGCAATCGTCACTGTTAGTTATAGAGGATTTACCATATTTATTGCTTACTTTCCGCAGCGCATCAGATGAGAAGTATCACCCAAGCAGCTGCAAGGAACCCCGCAACTATTATTGCGGGCACAAGTATCCTGGCGAGCGTCATTATAGAGCGCAGGACTGTGAATATGCGGTCGCGCGAGTTCTGCCCCCATACCAGGAAGTTCTTCATTACGTATTGCTTGTGCCATACTGTGACTGGCTCTATGTTGCCAAGCGCTTCTTCGACTGCCCTGTCTATGAACGGCCTAAGCTCTTTGAACCTTGTGTGCCTGCCCAGCACTACGCTCGCAGGCTTGCTCAGCGAGTTTACGGCATGCGTATCCGTGGTATACACTTCTGCATCTATGCCGTATTTAGAGTGCAGGTGCGTTGTGATGGCCGTCCTGAGGGATGGCATCATGTTGTTGGCATTGAACTGGAGCATCGCGCGCTTGTATCCGTTGAACGCGAATATTGCCACGTTGAGCGAGCCCATTGCCAAGTCCTTGGGAGCGCGGAGAGCGTTGTACAGCTCTACCCCCGATGTGCCGAGCTTGACTGATGCGGCCTTGTGAATCTCCCTGGCATTCTTTATCGCCTGCACATACTCATCGGCGAATTCTGTGCCCATCCTTATGCCATCGAGCTCCTTCTCGGGTGCGGTCTCATACCTGGAGTTGTGGGCATCTATCAGCACCACATGCCTGCCGTCATCATATTTTGCGGATATGAGCTCCTTGAACAGTATCGCTGCGTCTGCGGATACGTCCTCCGTAACGTTCGGAGCCCTGGTGAGCGTAACCATCGACACGCCATCGAACGTGAGCTCCATGACCTTCGCCTTTCCGCTTTCGCCGAAGGATGCCTGCATCGGGCAATGCACGTATCTGGCTTCGCGGACTGCGTCGTTCATCACCTTCTTGAGCTTGTATATGTCCATAGAATTCACTGGATTGAAATCCTCGTTCACTGCGGTGTGCATTATGAACGGGCGCAGCTTGTACCTTGATACGGCATATTTCTCCAGCAGGTACGGGAAGTTGCTTCCGCCTATGTTCCCCGCAACGCCATAGTGCAGGTTGGGCACGAAAAACATCGCCTTTGGGCCCTTCTTGCCGTTCAGCAGCACCACATCGACAGGTATGTCCATAGCTTTCCCATACCTGCTAAACGATGATGCTGTGCTTATACCGAACAGCCAGTCCTGCAGCATCTCGGAGAATGCATCTATTGATCCAAACCCAAGGCTGCGCTTCATAGGCTTGTTGAACGTGTATATTATGGCATATATGACAACTGCGAATACCGCTATGCCGGCATACAGCTTGATTAAGAGTAGGCCGGTAGGCTCGTAGATGCCGAAGACGAATTTGCTTGTAGGTATGTAGAACAGCAAGTACAGCGTGGGCTGCACCAGCGCGAGCGGCACTATCCTTTTGTACTTTGGCAGCAGTATCTTGTTCACAATCATCTGCCACCCGAATATGCTTGCTGTCCCTACGATTATCACGAGCACGGCTATGGCTGTGCCGAGAAGAATGTATATTATGCTGCCGAGAAGCAGGTACATCGAGAAGGCGACGCTGCTTATGAACGATATGAACAGCAGGTGCCGTGCCGATACCTTCCTCAATGCCAGTTTTATGAACACTGCAGCGAGGATGGTCGGCAGTATAATGGCAATTATCCCTACGGTGAAGCCGTTTATGGCGATGTCTATAAAATTAGTGTCTATCAGCTGGTGGTTCGCCAGGGCTACAGAAGCTATGCTGAATATGAACGATATAAAGACCAGCAACGCGAGTATCGTCTTCGTGTCAGGCAGGCCTTTTGCGAACAGTTTGGTATAGCTGCCTATGCTAGTCGATCCTTTAGCCATCAAAACACTGAATTGGAACTAAATCGGCGCTCGCCGAAGCCCAATGGGTCACTTCCCAAACCTCCTTTGCCTGTTAGAGAAATCCACTATCGCAGCGCGCAGGTCGTCGCGGTTGAAGCTGGGCCAGTACTTCTTAGAGAAGTAGAATTCCGAGTAGCTGGTCTGCCATGGCAGAATGCCCGACATGCGCTGCTCGCCCGATGTCCTTATCACCAGGTCTATGTCTGGCACAAGCGCAGATCGCAGGTTCTGCTTTATCGTATCGTAAGTCAGCTTTATCTTGCCCTTCTTGCCCACTAGCCTCTTCACAGCGTATAGCAGGTCGTCCCTTCCGCCATAATCCAGCAGTATGTTTATTGACAGCTCGTCGTTGTTCTTGGTCTTCTCCTTCACCGATTGGAGTGCAACATTAAGGTCCTTAGGCAGCTTGCTCGAATCGCCGATTATATTTACCCTCGCCCTGTTCTTCTCAAGCTTCTTGAGGAGGCCCTTGTCGTACGCGGCGCGCTTGTACAGGGAGTATAGTATGCCGAGCTCCTGCTGGCTCCTGCTTGCCAGGTTCTCGGTAGAGAGCGCCCATACCGATATCGTGCGCACGCCCAGCGTCTTGGCCCACAGGCTCACGTCTATGAACTTCTTTATCCCGAGGTTGTAGCCGTTGTACAGGTTGAGCATGTGCTCCCGCGCCCATCTGCGGTTCCCATCGGGTATTATAGCTATATGGCTGGGAGGATTTGATACCATGTCAACATTCATTGGATTGCCTCAAGCTAATATATCTAGATGCATAGGAATTTATATTACTTTTCACTATTACATATACTGGCGGTAGTGCCGGCTTTTAAACTTCATTCTCGGTACTATTATCCGCAATAAAGCATAAAAATATGTAGTTGTGCTGTCCATGGCGTACAAGTTCGAGCTCTATAGGGTTGAGAAGCTTTCCGATATAGTCGGCAATTCCGCAGCGGTAGCCTCAGTAAAAGCCTACGCCAGGGACATTGGCAGGGGAAGCAGGAAGAAGCCCTTGATGCTGTTCGGCCCATCTGGCACGGGCAAGACTTCGGCCGCTTATGCGCTTGCCAGGGATGCGGGCTGGAACCTCGTCGAGCTCAATGCGGGCGACTACCGCGACAGTGCATCGATACTCACAAAGCTCATGCCCGCAGCAATGTCGCGGAGCCTGTTCGGCAAGATGAACATGATACTGATGGACGAAGTGGACGAGCTGGCTGCGAGGTTCGACAACGGCGCCAGCAGGGCGATATCAGACCTTATAGATGCTGCGAAGTGCCCCATAGTATTCACCGCGAACGATTTCTGGGACAGGAAGATATCTTTCCTGCGTGCAAAGGTGGAGCCCGTGGCGTTCAAGAGGGTTGATAGCTTTTCTTCCTCGTCATTCATAGAGAAGGTAGCAAAGGCGAACAGCATAAGGGTAGATGCAAACGCGGTGAAGGCAATAATTTCGCGTTCCAACGGCGACATGAGGAGCGCACTGAACGACCTTGCGGTCATAGAGGGTGCAGGGGACATGTACGATGATATAGTCTACAATGCGCTTGGCATGCGCGACAGGAAGAGCGACATATTTGCAGTTCTTGACAAGGTGTTCTATTCGAATACGATATCTGCAGCGCTGAGGGCCATAGCCGATTCGGATGTCGAAGTGGATATGCTGATCAAATGGATAGACGAGAACGTGCCAAGGAGGTACAAGGACAACCGCGACCTTTATGAGGCGTTCACAAACCTCGCTCTCGCGTCCGTGTATTATACGCGTGCGTTCAGGTCGCAGCATTATGGCTACTGGAGGTACATGAACGTCATGATGTCTGCCGGAGTGGCGCTGTCGAAAACGCAATATCCATCAAATGCCGAAAGGTACTCTTTCCCCAAAGCCATATCGTCGCTGAGCGCGACAAAGGAATCAAGGAGCTCCGACAAGGGCGTGGCGCTCAAGCTGAAGCGCGTCATACATGCCAGCACAAGGGACATAGTATCAATGTATCTGCCGCTCATACGCGAGATAATAGGGAGCGCGCTGAAGCTGGCGGAGGACAAGAAGGACGTATATGACGCTCTCGAGTCGAGTTACGGCCTCGCCAAGAAGGACGTAGACGCGATACTCAAGCCCTGATTTAAGGGCATTATGTTATAATGCTAAGGTGTAACAATGGCAGAAAAGATAAGGTGCGCGCACATATTGGTCGAAAAGGAATCCGTGGCGAAGCAGATACTCGAGAAGCT
>JAJYTM010000035.1 GCA_021793035.1 Microcaldota archaeon | reverse complement strand
CGGGGACAACATAACAATAGCCTGCAACAGCAGCGTGATAAACGATACGGGCATGGGGGTAGAGATATATGACTCCAAAAACATCAACCTGTTCTACTGCAAGATCAAGGGAAATGGAATATACATACAAAACTCCACCAATGTGACCATATCAAACACCCGCATTATGCCCGGCCTGGTGAATGACACCGGCATATACGTCAATTCTTCAAATAACGTCAAATTCGTAAGCATGCGCGTATACAACGGGTTCACGGTGCCTTTCAATGAAATTGGCTCAAATGCGATTGCATTTTACAACCTATCTTCGACCAGTGCATCTACTATAAGCTACATACAGAACCTTACTACTGTATACGGCTCGTTCGTGTTAAGCAACCAGCCTGTGTCTTCAAGTTCATCAACACAACCCGCCCCCTCCATATCATTTACGCAACGCGACTATCTATATGCCGGCGCGTTGGCAATACTAGCAATATACATATACCTGTTCTTTAAGATACAGTATAAGCCATCTCAGGAAAGGCGCAGGGGCCAGGGCAACAGAGGCAAGAAATCGGCAAGCCCGAAGGCGCATAAGCGCAGGCACAACAGGGCCGCGACCAGAAAGGCGCGATAAAACGGGCAGATGCAAACAGGTGTATTGGTGTTTATCCCATTCATAAGCGCGATAATATCGTTATTCTCAAACATAATGACCTTCTTTTCCAGTAACGGCCTCGTGCTATACCTATACGACGATATATTCCTATTCTCCGGAGTAGTAATACTGCTGGCTATAAACTACAGGAGCCTTTTGAGCATGGCCCAAAGGATAGATAGAAAATACTATTTTGCACTTCTCGGGGTCATCCTGGTTTTCCTTGCCGTAGCACTTATTTTCGTGACTCCGACCTTCATGATATACAATGACGAGTACATATACGGCGCCATAGGCAAATCGATGATTTACAACCATCTGGCAGGGATATGCAGTTTCTCATCGGCCAACTATTGCGTGCCCGGCACAGAAGGGCTCTTCCACCAGCCTACGGGGTGGGCTTTCCTAGAAGCCATCGCATTTCTGGTGACCGGTGTAAAGATACCTACCATGTTCGGTCTGGAACTGATAGTGGCAGCCATAGCCGTGGTGCTGGTATTCTATGTCGCATATGATATGTTCGAGGATTCAAGGATTGCGGTTGCCAGCAGCCTCATATTGGCGTTGACTCCTTTATTCATGCGCTATGCGCGTTCTGCTGTGCCCGATATGTCCACTGCGATGTTTGGGCTGTTGGCCGTACTGATGCTCATGGAATATATGCGCACTAAGAAGTTCGCCCTTGGCCTGGCGTTCATATTTGCAGCCACATATACCATGACTACAAAGGTCGACGGAGTAATAATAATACCCGTGCTGCTGCTAGTGCTATTGACTTACAGGTATAATTTCTCCGGCCCGAAGGCAAGGCCGCAGGCATATAAGCTGCTGGCGCTGTTCATAATACTGGCGCTTGTGGCATTCCCGCAGGTCATATTCCTATTGATAGCGAACCAGCATGGGTTTGGTGTGAATCCCGGCCTGCCAAAATTCAGTCTTTCGGACTTCATGCAGAACCTGCCGCAGAACGTGCTATTCTGGTTTGGTGCTTACGACTATGTGGTATTCCCATACCAGGGTGTAAACTACATATACAGCATCGAATTTCCAGTGACTTATACCATATTCGCCATATTGGGCATTGTATTCCTTGCTAAAAGAAAGGACACAAGAAACCTGGCATTGCTGCTGTCGTGGTTCTTGGCCATATTCGCATTCTACACTGCTTATTATGCTGGCGGGGCCCTATACAGCGACGGCGACGATATACGCTACTTCCTACTGGCGTTTGCACCATTGAGCATACTTGCATCTGCGGCATTGTTCGGAATGCATGATATCGCAGTAAAACGCATAAAGTTGCATAACCGGAACAAGAGAACCGTGAGGCGCGCATCTATTGCCATATTTCTGGTGCTGCTCGCAATACTGCTATCAGAAGGCTTGGTGCAGGTATTTACGATAGTTGCGCAGAACCCCTCGCAGTATTTTGCATTTGCGGGCGAGCGCGCCTCTTGGCAGCTGATAGAATCATATTACCACAGCATACCTGCAAATAGCATGGTGGTCTCTTTCAAGCCGCCCCTGTGGTATCTCTTGGGAAGACCAACCATATACGTATCATGGACTACTATATCCCAATACGGGCAGGAACTTGCAAACCTTTCGGCAAATGGCGTATATTTCGACTATGGAATATCTTGCGACGAAGGCGCGCGGGCGTATTATCAAAGCACAGAGGCAATATGCACAGATTTTATGTCGACTCACAAAACGGAACCGCTCATCATACTGCCATTCGATAAGGACTCCTGGGACACAACTCTCGGCATATATAGGGTGACGGGCGCCGTAAACTCGAGCAATTCAGGCGGCTGAAGCCACCCTACGGGGATGAAGCGGTTGGACTTCAGCCGTCTAAGTATCATACGCGTTGAGCCCACCGCATTGCTGGGGCGTTACCAAGGTCATCTCTTATAATATATGTTGCCCGTATATGCGCCCCAGATCGGCTCCAAGCCCCTTACTGACGCGTTGTCATAGACGTTTACATATAGTGTAAGGCCGCACAGTGAAGGGTTATAAGCCCATTTCTCATTTATGCTCCAGATGTTGAAGCTGTTTATTATGCTGATGTTCTGCAAAGTCGGTATTATCAGATAAGTGTTGTTTGGTATATCGGAGCATTCCGGCACGGATATACCCCCATAAATATCGCCGTTGCTATACTGCTGGAAGGACTGTGTCCGCACATAGCCCATAAAATACTGGGCGTAGTAGGGAGTAAGGGCAGAGCCATATATGTTAGCCTGGGACAGATCGGGTATCTTGCCGAGGTACTCTCCAATTATCCTGTCGAAGAGCACCGTGTTGTGGTTGACGATATAGTAGTAATAGTCCATTTCTATCGTGGTGCCAAATAGGAATATGAATAACAGGGCTATAATGCCAAGCCACAAAACCCTCCTGTTGCGGAAAGAGCCCTCATAGAGCTTCGCCAATCCAATGCCTATGAGCAGCATCAGCGGCACAGCGACTATGATGCTGAACTTCATCAGCCTGTATATTGGGAAATAATGTGTTATGTTGAAGCTCATAGTCCCAAATTCCAAATAGCCCATTATGAAAGCTGCCCACAGCAGCACAAAATAAGACTTCCTCTCCCTGGTAAATAGGAGATACAGGCCGAACGCCACGATGAAATACGAGAAAAATCCCACATCATTGAGATTTATGTAATCAAAATTGAAGAGCTGGCCGTATACATTGCCGGCATAGGCCGATGCAGCGCCGAAGTTAAGGGTGAGAAGGTCATACGGTATCAAATATGCGCGGTAGGGGAAGAATTCGTTGAAGTAGAACCAGATATCCGAATTGGTATAGTATATGGTATCCGGCTTGCCTGCGGCGCTGTAGTAGCTCCCCGTAAGTGAAAACTCGTAGAATGGCTGGCCGTTGGCGGCAAGGCTTAGGTTTATGAAACCCATCACTATTACTGCCGTGAACAATCCAAGCAGGTATAGGAACGGAGTGTAGTTTATCCTGGGCGATTTCCTCGTATACACGTCGATAATAGCAGTGGCAACGATATAGAACACGAAGAAGAGCGCATATATGAAGGCAAGAGGGTTGATCAACGCAGCTACGAATGTCAGTGCGCCAGAAGCCAGGTAATACCTGGCCTTGTTGCTCTTCCTGGCGTATATGAAGAACAGCATCGAGAGCACGAGCCAGAACGCTAGCGGCTCCATGGATATGGCGTCGCTGCTGTACTTCAGCGCTATCGGATAGATTGCAAAAAGCAATGCCCCTAGAAGCCCGGCTCTCCTGCTATGCACCTCCTTGCCTATCAGGTAGGTAAGTACTATGAGCCCCAGGTAGCATACATACGAATAGGCTCCAGCGGCGAGGTTGGTGTAGCCGAACACGTATACGAAAAACGCAAGGGGGTACAAAAGCATTGGCCGTATTGAGAATATACCGGCGTTTTCAGTGAACGTGCCATGCAATATGCTTGGCGTAAAGCTCTCATAGGCAAAGTCATTGCCGTAGTAGCTCATCCCCTTGTATACCATCCCGGCCAGAACGGCGCCAAATATCACTATTGCGAGCAGCAGCGCGTAAGCCATCATGGGCGATACGTCCTGGGCACCACGGCGTTTAGCCCTGGGTGAACCATTCCTGCCTTCCTGCATCATGCTTTTGATTTTAGCCATAAACCCGCCCTGCAATATCAGCCCGGCTTGATAGCGACTTATAAATTATACACTCTTCTGCATTAGGGTTTTTAGCGGTATTGATAATACTGTCCCATTCATATTGGTAAAGAGTGCATTGTTCCTGGTTATTACAACTTCATTTGAGAGGTGGGGCATACGTATATATGTGGCGTTTATCACGTTGCCATCCGTAGCGTTAAGAACGTACAAAATACCGCCGTCATTGACTACGAAAAGAGTGCCATTGTAGATGTTCGGGTTGCTTTCGCATTGGCCCGTATGAAATATCCACTGCACTGCCCCTGTCGATGCGTTGAAGGCGTATAAGTTGCCTTCATAGTTGGTATCGGAATAGCCCATCCCATGCCATAGCGTTATTGCAGACATGGTGGGCTCTGTGATATGCGTATACTGCTGTGCAACACGTGCAGATTTTATCGGCATCACGGTATTGGTTTCGTTCTCATTTATCTCCCACACTATCGCGCCTGTAGTACCGTTAAGGCCTACCAGGATAGGGTTGGTGTATTCGCTATGATTAAGGTAGCCAGTTATGACCGTTCCCTTGTAATAAGCAGGCACTACATCATTCACGCCGCCTCCCGCCGTGCTAAAATTGTGCATCCAATTTATATTGCCGTTGGTTTCATTCATGTCAAAAAAGGCAAAGTTGCCGGTTATCGGGCCGCGCGTATACCCATCTGCGTATCCTCCGCCAAAATACAAGCTGTCACCAACCAATAGGGGCGAAGACATAGTATCCGGCAAGCCAGTATAAACATTTCTGATCTGCTTCCCCGAGGTAGCATTAAAGAAGGCTACGAAGCCTGTTCCTGCAGCGATGAGTGTTCCATCATGGTATACCATAGTAGGCATAACCGGCCCGGGCAGTGTGCTATTCCAGACTATGCTCCCATTTCCTATATCGAGCGCATATACGTTGTTATTGCTATTCAAATCAGTGGCATTTGGCACTTCGGCATTATTGCCTGTAGCTACATAGATATAATTGCCGGCAGTTATGGGCTGGTCGATCACCTGGTTGGGTAAATGGGTTCTCCATACGAGCTTGCCCGTGTACGCATCTATTGCAGCCACAGATCCATGCGTCTTAGTATAATTTGCAATAAGCTGATACTCATACGGACCGGCTGTGCTGGCCAATATCAGCCCTCCATAAACCGTTAGCGGCCCCATTATGGTGTCGTTAAGGGTTATATTGATAGTGCCTATGTTTTCATCAACTATGTATGTATGGTTTGCGCCGCCATCATACATGTGCACCTGGCCGGCACTGCCCCAGCTTGAGTTGAGCTCTAATTGTGGTGCAGTCTTATGGCCTATGGCCCCGGGCAGGTACAGCATTACCACTGCAGCGGCAACGATAACCATTATTATCCCGGCAATAGCAAAGCCAGCATACCTCCTGTTCCATATGGGCTTATCAATATGCCGAGCGCCGCGTCCGCGCACCCCACGTCGCGACTTGCCCGTTCTATAGTTTTTACCACTGCCACTTGCCATCAAATCACCACAAAAGCGCCAAATGCTACAAGAACCAATACCGCCCAGACTTCTTATTACTATATAAAAGATAAGGTATAAAATCATTATATAAGAAAGATAGCATAGCGATTATAATGGTACAGCACAGATCCCAGAGCGCATTGGAGTTCCTATCGACATACGCCTTTGTGTTCCTGATGCTAGCCATAGTCATATCGCTGCTGTTCGTATTCGCATCGTTGCCGAGGTCGCTGCTGCCCAGCCAGTGCACCTTCTACAGCGGCTTTACCTGCATGCAGGCAATATATACAATAAACACGACAGCAGGGCATGGCGCCGAGCTATTTGTAGTTGCCGAGGACACGCAGCCAGGCACAGTGAACGTAAGCAGCTTCAGCGCATACCTTAATTTCCACACCAGCAATGCGGGAAGCTGCGAGCCCTCTGTCGCTACGGCCGGCCAGAGGATATACTGCATAGCGAACTTTACTGCCAC
>JAJYTM010000034.1 GCA_021793035.1 Microcaldota archaeon | reverse complement strand
TTTTCAGGAAAGCTGGGCATTTCAACCTTGGCAGGAATGGCGGCAATCTCCATTGCATTCATATACATATTCAAGAGGCTGTTCTACAAGGAGCTGAAGAACTACACCAGCGCGCACGGCTAATGTGCAAATTCGTTGAATGTCGTTGCCCTATCACCCATTTAAAATAATGTATACCTATAATAGCCAGATAGTATGTCAGGGGAGATATCTGATTTTAGTTTTTCGTGCATGCATTAGATTCATAGCATATACTCTAATGATCAAGTAGATTGGTGATACAATGGTTGAAAAAATATTGAGTGTGACTGCAGAAGCCTATCCTACAATACCCATAATATTTGTCTCAAGTGCGAGGGATAACAGGCTCCCATACCACAATTCGATGGGCCTTTCAGTTACCGACCTGAATGGGCAGACGCGCGTTGAGACAAAAGTGACCGCCACAGACTCGGGAGAGCTGGACGGTTTTATGCTCAATGGCACAGAGTTGCCGAAAGAACGGATGGGTGCAATGGAAAACGTCCTAAAGGTCTTTCAAAGCGATTCGGATAAAAAGATTGGCATATATGCAGAATCAAACAACTATAAAGTGTACTCGGGCAGCAGCGATGCTGGAGCGGCAGCTTTCGTAGTAGCATTGGACAAGCTCTTTGGTACAAGATATAGCCAAGAGAAGATTGCGCTACTGTCAAATACCATATCAGAGTCGGCGGTAAGGGCGGTATATGGAGGTTTGAATATCCTAGTAGTGGAAGGCCCTGGAGCACCGTATGGGAGGCAGCTCGCAAGTGAGGAAGACCTAAAGGGCATAAAGATATTTGCGATGGGGTTTGACTATGAGAGCAGGATATCGGCAGCAGAAATATTCCAGCTCACCCGGAGCAACCAGTTCTACGAGTACAGGCTTAAGATGCTCCCCATATGGGAGGCAAAGATAAAGCTGGGTTTGCTAAACAAAGATTGGAATATGGTATTCTCAAACGCAGAAGATAACTGCGCAAATGCGCACTACCTGATTGAAAGCTCCGGAAAGAGGGTGAGAAAGAAGGAGATGATGAATGCTGTGATAGATATAGAAGAGATACGAAGCGAGGGCACTCCAGTATACTGGACTGCAGGCGGCGGAAAGGTCATAAATGCATTTACATGGGAGCCGTATTCCAAGAAGGTCTTAGAGAGCCTTTTAAGGAGGGGGCAAAAGCCAGTGGAATACGAAGTTGCACCAGCAGCACATGTTACCTCCGTGGCTAACAGTTAATACCGGTATGATAATATGTACGAGTACAAAATGATATTCATCGGTGGCGTACCTGGCGTAGGGAAGACAAGCTTGTCAGGGATTCTATCCAAAAAACTCGGCATAGATATAGTGCTTTCGGGAGATTATCTGCGTGAATTCATAAGGCCACTGCTCAAGGATCCGGAAAGCATTAAACTTCTGTCGACGAGCGTATATGATTCATGGAAGGCTTTTGGCAATAAGACCAGAGATAATATAATCAAGGGCTTTGAAGGGCAGTCGAAGATCATTTGCGAAGGCATGGCTGCTGCCTTTTCCAGGGCACATAATAATGGCGAAAGCCTTATCATTGAATCACTGTACGTAAATAGGGACCTGTTAAGCTTGATGAAGAACTTGGGCGTGAATGCGTCTTACCTCTATATCTCTGACCTGGGGATCCATGCCAAGCGCCTCAATGAACGCGGGCTATACACCCATTTCAAATCCCCCGGTGACAGGCTGGTAGCACAACTGGACGTATACAGAGAAATAATGGGCTATTCTGTAGAATTATTTAAAAATGCAGGCTTCCCTATATTTGATAACATGTCTTTTGCAGACACTTCGAATTCATTATATAAACATTATGCCTCGATATACTCGATAGGCAAAGAAACTGATTAACAGTGCGATTATGGGAGAGATGAAAGCTACGGCAATTGCGCACCCCAATCTTGCCCTGATAAAATATTGGGGGAAAATGGACGAAGTGCAGCTATTGCCAATGAATGACAGCATATCGATGACATTAGACTCTTATTTCACTACTGTAACCGTTGAGTTTTCTGATGCTTATGATAAAGACATCGCTACCATCAATGGCGAGGAAATCCCTGAAAATACCATGGTCAGACTGGTAAAGCATATAGATAGGATAAGGAAACTTTCAGGTGTGAAACTCAAGGCCAGAGGCGAAGCACGTCTTAATTTTCCGATTGGCGCAGGATTGGCATCATCCTCTAGCGGTTTTGCTGCGCTAACATTAGCCGCATCAGCAGCGGCAGGAATGAATTTGAATAAGAAAGAACTGTCAATTCTATCTAGGCAAGGATCCGGCTCCTCATCCAGGTCCATCTATGGTGGTTTTGTAGAATGGTTAAAGGGCTCGTCAAGCGAGGAATCATATGCAGCGCAAATAAAAGATGAAAAGTGGTGGCCAGAACTGAAAGACATAGCAATTGTAGTATCCACTTCCGCTAGAAAGGTGGATACTCGGGGAGGAATGAAGATTGCAAAGGATACCTCTCCGTACTACAGCAGCTGGCTCGAAAATGTACCGAGGGACTTCGAGTCTATGCGAAAAGCGATAAACGACAAGAACTTCACGCTGCTAGGAAAAATTGCAGAGAGAAACTCGCTGATGATGCACGGCACGGCCATATCATCGACGCCGCCATTGATATACTGGGTTCCAGAAACAGTATTGATAATGCAAGAAGTCCTTAAAATGCGTGAGGACGGCATAGAATGCTATTTCACACTTGATACAGGCGCCAATATACATGTACTTTCTATGGATAGGGATGTAAAGTATATAACTGAGAGAATCGAAGCTACAGATGTAGCCAAGAGCATAGGGATAAATGGTGCAGGTTCAGGCGCGGAGATAATAGACAGACCACTATTCTAAATCAGGTGATATTATGACAGATGGGACTATAGAAGCTTCGGCTCCGGGGAAGCTGATACTATTTGGTGAGCATGTGGGGCGCCACGGAAAGCCCGTGCTTGTTTATGCCATAAACCGGAGGCTTCATGCATACCTCACGCCTAATGACGGCGCAGGGATTTTCATGACCAGCGATAGCATGGGCGTAAATATGGAGCGCTATCCTTCCGAAAAGCTGGATTTCGCAACTGCGGCCATAAAATCATTCTTTGAGAGGACCGGAGAGAACGGTTCTTTCAACATTGAGTTCAAGAGCGAGCTTGTCGGCGGTTTCGGGAGTTCAGGTGCACTTATAACGGCAACGCTCGGCGCCTTAAACAAGTACTTCGGCAGCAGACTTACAAATGAGGATATCCTAGATATGGGTATAAGTATCGAACGCGAAGTTTCCGGAGTTGGCAGCGGCATAGATATTGCTGCGGCTCTTTTGGGCGGCATGATACTATACAAGAAAGGCGCGGATATCAAGAGGGTAAATTATAAGGGCTTCCCCCTAGTAGTGGGCAACACCGGCTTGAAGGTGAAATCCAAGGTTGTTGTAGACGACATGACTACACTTGAACTTAAATATAAGGAACGGTTTGATACAATAATAAATGAGATAGGAAAGATAAGCGAGGAGGCTGCAGGTGCATTCGAAGCAGGCGATTACGTAAGGGTAGGTGAGCTGATGAATATAAATCACGGTCTACTTTACAGTTGCAACGCAAGCAGCATCGAGCTTGAAAGGCTTGTATGGGCCGCAAGGAATGCCGGAGCTCTTGGCGCAAAGCTTTCTGGGGCAGGCAGGGGCGATAATATGCTGGCTATTGCCCCGCAGAAGGCAGAAGAGGTAAAAGATGCAATAAGAGCGGCTGGAGGTACGGTAAGCGACGTATCCATAGAAAAGAGTGGGCTGGTCTGAGAGATAAATGTGTCAAGTAGGCAGATGCGCATTAGTCGGTGTTCCAGTCATCTAATCTGGAACGAATCACGCTGCCCTTTTTATATTCCTGTGGCTCTTCCTCATGCATCTTTTCATCTTCGGGGAGTGGTGCAGTATTAGCCGGGTTCATCTGCGTTTTAGGTTCTGCTTTGGCCAAATCTTTTCTCTTGCGTAATGTTGCACTCCGGTCTCTGCGCAGCAGCGGCTCTATCACCTGCCTGCGCACATTTTCAAGCAATATTGTGTTTTTAGCAGCATCATCTTTAAATGCTGAGCCAAAAGCCAGTCCAGAAAGCGCCTTCTCGGTTTTCAGCGTCTCGACCTCCAGTTCGTACAGCTTTATCATTGATTTTCCGGCAATACTGCTCTTCTCTCTTTCTGATACGGCTTCATATAATGCTACGTCTCCAAATATCCTTGCAAAAGCGTTTATTCTCCGTTCCTGATATGGGTATAACTGTGTATCCTTAACCTCCGACGCTTCTTTTAATATCAGTTCATTCAGGGCCTTTAAAGCACTCATCATACTGCCTGCACCTGCATTATTCAAGAATGGTTTGAGAAGATCGTCAAGATTTGAATAAGACCGTTTTGCCTCTGCTACCTCTTCGTACCAGAATGGCAAAGGTTTAGTTCTACCCATTCAATCACTATCGATAAAAAGTCAATACTTGTGGTATGGGGTTTCACTGATATTTATACCTTTTTAGGCAAAAACCAAAACTTTATATATGAGGTAAACCAACAAATATCTCTATGGCGCTTACGAGTAGAAAAACCAGCCCCAATGTTGCAATGTTGAAGGCTGCCATTAAGGACGAATGGAACAGGGTTTATGATGCCTTGGACAGCGGCTGCAACGTTAATGTAGAGTATATGGGCAATACCCTTGGCACCATAGCAATGGCACAGCCCTACGAATATAAGCCTGATAATATTCAGGGCCATACAGGCGATAGGCGGTGCGCTCATATCGTCAAATAGCAGCGCCATAATAGCAGATACCTTCCCGCGCAATAGGATAGGGAGAGCGTACGGTTTCACCTCAATGAGTTGGAATATCGGAGCGGTGCTGGGTATACTACTGGGAGGCGTTATAACTACATTCATAGGATACAGATACATATTCTTCATAAACGTGCCCATAGGTGCTGTTGCTGTGGCATTGGGGCTGAGGTATGTTATCAACAACAACAAATCGAATGACAAGATAGACCTGCCCGGCATGGCATTGCTTGGTATTGCGATAGCGCTGATAGCGTATTCCGGCATTAGCTACGCATCGATAGGGTTCAACTATTTCAACCTTGCCCTGTTCACGATAGGCGTGGCGGCCACAATAGGGTTTGCCTTGGTAGATAGGCGGGTTAAGATGCCCACGATCAACGTCTCAATGTTCAAGAACAAGGTGTTCAAGAACTCGCTCTTCGCTTCGCTTTTCCAAGGTCTAGGATTCATGGGAGTAACTTTCCTCCTCATAATGTACCTTCAGGGAGTTAGGGGCTTCTCACCGTTAGACGCATCGCTGGTGCTGTTTCCTGGATACATAGTCAGTGGCGTGCTGGCTCCTTATATGGGCAGGTATTCGGATAAATATGGAGCGAGATTGATAGCCACTGCAGGGATAGCATTCATGATTGCCGGTGTCCTGTTCTACATATTTTTCCTCGGAGTTGCATCCCCGGTATACTATGTGATAATAGGCACAATAATAACAGGTTTCGGGGGCGCGATGTTTTGGCCCTCCAACAGCAGCGCAGTCATGGCGAATGTTGCAGGAGAGCTCCGCGGAGCAGCTTCAGGCACATTAAGGCTATTCAGCAGCCTAGGCCTGATAGGAAGCTTCATAATTGCATTCGTAGCCGCAGCGTCGGCCGTTCCGAGATACCTTGCATTCGAGATATTCGCTGGCACGTCCAAGGTCATAGGCGGCGTAGGAAAGGTGTTTGTATCGGGAATGCATGTAGCATTCATAGCGCTAATGATAATGCTGGCCATAGCGGGCATATTCTCTTTCGTTAGGGGAAAAGAGAACAGGCAGGGGCGCCATGGATAAAGTATTGTATTACGGCGTGCAACGGCTTGCCCGTGAAAACCTGAGGCTGCTGGTTTTAGCGGCATACAACAGCTCCTAGCAGGATTGCCAACGCAAGTTGCTTCTCGGAGAAGCATATCCATTATCTGCTAATTTTCCTGACTGCAAGAAAAAAGAGAAAGGACCTATAAATTTGTTGTCGATACAAAAGTATTTAAGAATTCAACATCCTAGATACTACTTGCAGGAAGGTGTTCTGCTAATGAAGAGCAATATCGTATTAATAGTCATAGACTCGATGCGCCTTGACGAATTCAGGAGGCTTGAAGATAAGTACGGTATGGTAAGCTCTCTTGGTAATCCCGTATTTATGGATGGATGCATTGCCCCCGCGCCATGGACCCTACCATCGCATGCATCATTATTCACAGGACTCTACCCTAGCAGTCATGGTGCGCACGAAACAACTAATATAAAATCGCTTGATAT
>JAJYTM010000033.1 GCA_021793035.1 Microcaldota archaeon | reverse complement strand
TGGACTACAAGCTTGCCACCACTACTGAAGCGAAGGAGAAGCAGAAGCAGGTCTTCGACATAATGCTTGACACCGCCCTTGATATGGATCTGCCCGTATCCGTGCATTCAAGGGAATCATTTGCCGACGTTTTTGGCATGGTGCGCGATAAAGGCATGAAGAGGGTGCACTTTCACTTCTTCGATGGGGACGAGGCTCAGGCGAAGGAAGTCGCTGAAGCAGGCTACTACATATCAGTGCCGCCATACAAGTCGCAGAAGCGCGCTAAAGCTCTTGCTGTGATGCCGGCCAGCCAGGTAATGGGCGAGACGGATTCGCCAATAGTCGGGAGCTCGCCGAAGAGCGTCGAGAATTCAGTCATGTTCATTGCAGGCATAAAGAAGATGGATTACGCCAATGCCGCCAGACTCACCGTTGAAAATACAAAAGCCTTTTTTAATATTAGGTACAAATCTAATCAGTTGAACGGATTGGGGCGCAGGCAATAGGGCCCGTAGCTCAGCTTGGATAGAGCAGCAGCCTTCTAAGCTGATGGTCGCGGGTTCAAACCATATTCTGGCACAGCGTGCTAGTGTGTGTGGAAATCCCGCCGGGCCCGCCTCATGCACTTAACTGCATAAGCTCGCATATGCGCCTTATCATTCCGGCTCTTCTAGGTTCGTATACTTGAGCCTGCCATGCCTTCCAAAGGCTTTTATTAAGAAGCCGGATATTGAGTTATAATCCTTCCTTATCAGCTTTATGCTCTTCTCTGTGCCGCCTGTCCTTATCAGGGCCATCAATGAAGCTAGCTGGTTGTCCTCGACTAGCTCTATCTCGTCCCTATTGTAGTTGTCAAGCTTGTTGAACATGCCTGCATGCTCTACTTCGGCATGGATCCCATGGGATTCAAGCATGGATCTCTCCTTCTCCGCGTCGACCTTCATGTTGGCGGTCTTTACCCTTATGCTTTTGCCGCTGCCTTGAGCCTTCTTCATATACTCCTCAGCTTCAGGATCCAAGCCTTCATACTGCTCCAATATCCTCTTCCTTTTCATTGGCAGAAGGTTCAGCGATACGAATATCAGTTCCTTAAGCGCCCTTTCGGGCAGCGAATTGCCGCGCCTGAATATGGTATCGAATTTCATATTGATATCGTCTATAACGACCCCGTCCCTATCGACTACCACTATCTCCCTTCGTCCGGCAGTTTCTTTATCCTTGTTTGTCATTGTACCGCAAAGAGGCTTTCAACGCGAAGGTTTATATATGCCTGTTCGGCATTCAACGATTGTCTAATAATCAGATAACGAAGTCCGCCGGCATGAGAGCCTCACCGTGCATCCATTGGTTGTGTATTTATATTTTGCAATAAATAAAATTAGCGATGGTGGTAGATTGCTGGACAGCAGGGTAGCGTCTTTTGCGAAAATAAAGTTCAACGAATATTACCGCAAGGCCTACATACCAATAAGCGAGCTGAGCAGGAGGGAGTTCGGCTTCGGCGATTTCGAGAGCAAAATAGTGAAGAGGCACATATCTTTCCGCACGTTCAACGAGTTCAAGAGCTACATACTGTCTGATACTCCCGCATTCATATCTGTATCAACGTCAATATACAGATACCCGGGCGCCCGGCCTATGGAGAAGAAGGAAAGGGTAAGGTCGGAGCTCGTCTTCGACATCGATTCGACAGACCTTAACCTAAAATGCCAGCTGGAGCACGGAAGGTCATGGGTGTGCAGCAACTGCCTCGATGCGACAAAGGAGGAGGTGTTCAAGCTCATAGAGGACTTTCTAATACCGGATTTCGGCGTGCCTGCCGATAAGATAACGATAAACTTCAGCGGCAACAGGGGTTATCACGTGCATGTCATAGACGAAGAGTTCATGAACCTCAATGCCGATGCGCGCAAGCGCGTGAGCGATTATATAACTGGCAAGGGCATAACCCTAAGCAGGTTCTTCCCTAACATAGATGACCCGAAGAAGCAGCTGAGAGGGCCCAAGCCTGACGATGCGGGGTGGGGCGGGAGGATAGCGAGGGGCATGATATCAGCCCTGAATTCCGGCGAGGATAAGCTGGTGTCGCTAGGGATAGAAAAGCCGCTCGCCAGGAAGCTGCTGCGAAGCAAGGCAGATGTTATAATGGGCATAACCACGGGCAATTGGGACAAGGTGAACCTGCCCAAGAAAGCAGAGGTATGGAACAGCATACTGAAGGCGATGTCGATAAGCCAGACGACATTCATAGACAAGAACGTTACCAGCGTGATGGACCACCTGCTCAGGGTGCCTAATACTATACACGGCGATACAGGCCTAATATCAAAGAGCGTAGAGAGCATCAAGGCACTGGAGAACTTCGACCCGATGAAGGAAGCAGTTCTATTCAGGGGCGGCACCGTAGCGGTGCATGTCACTGAATCCCCTGTGCTGGCGATAGGGGGAAGCAGCTTCGGCCCATACAAGGGCAAGAATGTGGAGCTGCCCACATATGCTGCGCTTTACCTGATGCTTAAGCGCGTGGCGGTATTCCAATAATATTGGCATATACGCGTGCATTACGAAAACATTTATAATCCTACCACACAATCTTATTTAATGTGATATTTTGCCTGAAAGACTCCTCATACTGGCTGTAGACATAGACAACGACCTCTACCGTAAGACAAGGATTACTGGCCCGGTAGTGGGGAGAGAGGAAAACCTCAAGGCAGCGGCAGCCCTCACCCTTGCGGACCCCCAGGATACTGACGGAAACACCATGTTCGAAGCAGTCAAGAAATACGATGAGCTCAGGAAGCAGGGCTACAAAGTGAACCTCGTCACAATAACTGGCGCGGAGAAAGAGGGATACGTGGCCGACGCGGAGCTTTCCAGGCAGATAGACATAGTGCTCGACAGGTTCAAGTCCGACGCATGCGTTCTGGTAACGGACGGCGCAAGCGACAATCGCGTTCTGCCGCTGCTCAAGACGCGCATAAAGGTCAACAGCGTCGACATACTGAGGATGAAGCAGGCGGAGCAGTTCGAGAACACATATTTCACTATACTGGAGAAGCTCAAGGAGCCCCACTACGCAAGGATAGTGTTCGGCATACCTGCTGCAATACTGCTGCTTTTTGCAGTAAGCTACTACTTTCATTTCGGATGGCAGCTACCTGTTGGCCTGATAGGCCTATACCTGGTAATAAAGGGCCTAGGCATAGAAGACAGCCTTGTGCAATCATTCAAAGGGCTCGGCTTCAGCATAGACCGCTTCAGCTTCATATTCTACATAGGCGCGATATTGTTCTTCTTCATAGCGATAGCAGTAAGCTATGGCAGCTACGCCAGCGCAGTGAGTGCTGTATCAGGCCCCCTGACAACAACGGCATATACCATAGAAGGGTTCCTGATAATATTCCCGATAAGCCTGCTGCTCTATGTTGTAGGAAGGATCCTGGACCTGGAGAACAAGCGCATGGTATACAAGGCGATAAAGCAGGGCACGTACATGGGCTATGGCATAATAGGCATAGCGCTGCTGTACATAATGTCCGCATGGTTCATAGGGCAGATATACTTTTGGCAGCTCCTCGTTTACAGCCTTGTTGGGATACTCGCCGGCTACGGCGTTTCGCTGTTCAGCAGCAGGCTCAAGGGCGACGCCATACGCCGCGCCAGGATGAAGAACAAGCATGTCATAAACGACATCGGAGCATACATAGGCAAGGTCGTGAAGGTGCAGCCCGCGAAGAGCCGGATATTCGTAAAGACCAACTACGGCACTGTGATATCATATGACGTTGATAGGGTAGTCAGCGTAGCCGATAGGGTAGTAATAAGGTAACGCGCATATCGGCTTTGCACATGGGAGCCATCAGACGCCTATATGCAGCACGTGCCTCACATACGCTCCAAGGAGTATAGTCACTACTGCTGCCCCGAGCGATATTGCAAGGGTGGTTGCAACCCTCCGGCTTACGCTCTTGTTCGTTACAACTGCTATCAGCGCCGCAACTATTGCAAGCACTATGGCTGTGAGTACCATAGAGTAGGCTATGCCTGCAACTCCCCCGAATCCGAGCACGAATGGCGCGAGCGGGAACGCTGCGCCGAATATATAAGGCAGGCCAACATAGAAAGCAGATCCTATCGGCGATGAATGCATGTTCCTGTGCTTAGACCTCACGCCGCTTTCGTACTGCGTCGATATATACGCCCCTCCTGCCATGGACAATGTGCCTGATACCGCGACTATAAGGCCGCCTATGGCCACCAGTATCGGCGTTTGCAGTGCCGCGCCCAATCCAACCGTAGCGGCAAGCACCTCTACCAGGCCGTCATTCATGCCGAATGTTATATCCCTTATATTTTCTATGACCTTGCTGTACTCGCTTATCCTCTTCTGGAGCGGTATCTCCCTCTTCTGCTCGTCGGCCTTTATCCTGGATATTATCCCTCTCCTCTTCGCGTCCCCCCTAAAGAGGTTTGCAGCGGAGCCTATCTTTTCGTAGAGCTCCATCTCCCTGTGCTCTATCGCCTTTATGGCCACGGAGAGGCCGAACAGCCTCCTCAGCAAGCCCAGCATGAAGAAGGTGAACTGCAGCTTTAGCTTTGAAACATTGGATCCTTTCACGTCCACCAGCTGCGACCACAGGGTTGCATGGTAGGATTCGACGCCCGACAGCTCGCTAAGCACTGCCTTGAGCCTCTTATCCCTCTCTATGTATGCCAGCTTCCTGTATACCCTCTTGTGCAGCACTTCTTCCCTGTAAAGGCCCAGCAGATAGCTGTTCCTCTCTTTCGTGTCCATCCCAACCAGATTCTATACCAGGTTCCTGGAGTCGAGCACCTTCTCGAGCTTGTCTTTGTCGAGCACCCTGCGCTCCAGGCACACCTGCATTATCGTCTTGCCTGTAGAGGCTGCCTCATTGGCTATCTCCGCAGCCTTTGCGTAGCCAATGTAGGGGGTCAAAGCCGTAGCCAGGGACAGGTTTTCCTCAAGCGTCTTGCCTATCCTTGCTTCATTGGCAGACACCCCCCTGAGGCACTTGTCGTTGAACGCATCTACCGCGCTTGACAGCACCTTTATTGCAAAGACAATGTTGAATGCAGCTATAGGCATGAACACGTTGAGCTCTAGCTGGCCCGCATTTGCCGCTTCATCTATGGTGGTGCAGTTGCCCATCACCTGGAAGCATGCCATGTTCAGCATCTCAGCCATGCTCGGGTTCACCTTGCCGGGCATTATCGAAGAGCCGGGCTGCACAGAAGGCAGTATTAGCTCTCCCAGCCCGGCCCTGGGGCCCGAGCCCATCAGCCTAAAGTCGTTCGCTATCCTGTTGAGCGTAACGGCGCATGCGCGCAATGCCCCGGAAAGCATAAGCTCCTCCTCAATGTTTTGCATTCCAGCAAACAGGTTGGTTTCCGCAATGAACCTGATGCCCGTAATGTCGGAAAGCATCCTGGCAGCCAGCCTAGGATATCCGGCAGGCACGTTTATGCCTGTTCCAACTGCTGTGCCTCCGATAGGTATGTGCTTCAAAAGCGAGAGCGCGTAATATATATAATCTATGCATTTTCCCACCTGACCCGAATATCCCCTGAATTCGTCCCCGAGGGTTATGGGAACAGCGTCCTGCAGGTGTGTCCTTCCTATCTTTACCGTCTTTGAGAACTCCCGGGACTTTGCGTTGAAAATCTTTTCCATCTGCATGAGCGCAGGAACAAGCGAACCGCTCATGAGTTTCGTCGCTGCTACATGCGTAGCTACATGAAAAGTGTCATTGGTTGACTGCGACATATTCACATGGTCATTGGGATGTATGTGCTTGTACTCGCCTTTCTTCCTGCCAATCAATTCAAGTGCCCTGTTGGCTATGACCTCGTTCAGGTTCATATTGGTGCTAGTGCCCGCTCCAGCCTGCAGCATGTCAAGAACGAAGTACCTGTCGAGCTTTCTACCGACAATTTCATCTGCAGCCTTCCCGATGGCCTTTGCAATACCTGCATCAAGCTTGCCTAGCCGCGCGTTTGCCATGGCCGCTGCTTTCTTCAGCTGCGCGTACGCTACTATGAAATCCATCGGCACTGTGAGCCCCGATATCTTGAAGTTTGATATTGCCCTAGCGGTTTCGGATCCGTAATAGGAATCGTAAGGCACGTTTACGAGCCCTAGGGCATCCTTCTCTCGTCTGTATCGGGGTTTCATAGTTCAACTACGCAAACAACATTTATAAAATGAACTGCGCATCAATGCCCCCGGCACCTCACCATATGCGCATTATGGGCATCATACCGCTATAGATACCACAAGCAGAATGAATCCCAGGGCAACCGAAACTTCTGTGAGCCCAATGCCAAGATTGAGGTATTTTTCAGCCAATCCTGCTACGAACATTATCATTACCGCAGCGAAGAACAGCGGATACCTGAACCTTGTCGGTAAAATTCTCTTCACCATATCACCTAATGTATCAGAATCTTGTCTATTGGCAACCCTGCAGCCAGTCCTCTCAGATAAAGGTCTACAAATATTATGAATATTAGGCTCA
>JAJYTM010000032.1 GCA_021793035.1 Microcaldota archaeon | reverse complement strand
GAGCTGGAGCTTGAGCTGGCGATAGAAAGGCGCAAGATAGCCTCTACGGGTGTATCGAGCAAGGTGATAAAGCTGAAGTCGATACGCAAGACAATAGCTAGGATAAACACGCTCCTGAACCAAAGAGGTGTGAAAGAGTAATGTCTGAGATATGTCCAAGATGCGGTCTGCCAAAGGAAATATGCGTATGCTCTGTTCTTGACAAAGAAGTCGCCACAAAGATAAAGGTCTTCACGCAGAAGGCGAAGTTCAACAAGGTGGTGACGGTAGTCGACGGTATAGGGTCGGACCAGATAGAGGAAGCTACCAAGAACCTCAAGAAGATGCTAGCTTGCGGAGGCACATACAAGGACAGCACAATAGAGCTGCAGGGAAAGCACATCAACGAGGTCAAGAACGCTCTGGTAAAGATGGGCTTCAAGGAGGACAACATAGACCTGCAGTGAAACATGCATCAAGCACAAACACAGCTAAACATTGGCTTGCCAATTCTTTCTGCATCTATAACGCAGTAGACCGGCAAGCAGACCTGTTCATATTAAACCCTATCGCGTTCAACCTTTGGGTCAGAAAGGTCTAAGACTTATCCCCATAGGTTATACTCAACGTATCTCCTGCTGAGCTATCAGTAAAATTAATATTCTCGGCCTTTATGGCCTTTTTAATCTCCTCCACGGCTGTGCTGTTAAGTTCTTCCCTGAATCTATCTGGTATACTAACGGTCTTGATCTCAGCATTCAGTGGCATCTTGTCTTCGGACTTTTGTCTTCTAATAAGTCTTGTAGCTTCCACGCAAGATTCGCCAATCCGAGTAAGATTCATGTCTGCGCCCTCAAACTTCTCCGGCCAGCCAGAAAGCTGTATCGAAGGAGCATCAGCAATCCCCCTACTAAAGAGATGCTCCTTATTCCTGAATAAGTCTTGGTAAATATACTCAGTGACAAATGGCATGAACGGGTGTAGCATCTTAAGTATGCCTATTAGGGAAAGGCGCATTATATATCTGGCATTTCTTTCCCCCGCATATACCCTGTCCTTAACGAACTCGGTGTAGTCATTGACGAATTCCCAGAATGTTGACTCGATTATCCTTTTAGCCCCAAAGTAATCAAACATCTCAAATTTTTTGGATGTTTCTTCAGAAGTTTTGTTAAGCTTGTCCAGCATCCATGCGTCGAGAGTGTTTTTTGAAGTTTCCGTTGGAATTGCATCCAAACATTGGAGTTCCACAAATTTTGAAATGTTCCAGAGCTTTACTATAAGCCGCCGTCCAGCTACGAGCACCTTGTCCTCAAATAGGCTGTCAAGCCCAAGAGCCGAAGACGATGCCCAGTACCTTATAACATCCGCACCATACTTATCGATGTACTCTTTTGCAGGCAGCGACTTTCCAGATTTATGCATCGGACTGCCATCCGCATTAAGACCATGTCCAGATATCATTATGTCCTTCCATGGTATGGAATTCGTATGTAAGTATGATTTAACTATTGTTGTAAAAGCCCAAAACGATATTATATCATGCGCTTGCGGTCGAAGATCCATCGGATATATCTTTTCCATGAGGCTGTCTGGTCTTTTCCACCGGCCATTTATCAACGGTGTGAGGGAAGAAGTAGCCCATGTATCCATTACGTCTGTTTCGGGGACGAAT
This sequence comes from Microcaldota archaeon, assembly GCA_021793035.1. Classification (GTDB taxonomy): domain Archaea; phylum Micrarchaeota; class Micrarchaeia; order Micrarchaeales; family Micrarchaeaceae; genus JAMCYB01. The sequence continues at coordinate 5,769 of JAJYTM010000032.1, read as the reverse complement.
TCATCACTTCCACATTCGCATTTCGATGATGGCTTCATTGTTTTCGGATCCACTGGCAGATTATCTATTTCGGCAAACTTGGGCTTTCCGCACTTGGCACAGTACCATACTGGAAAAGCAACGCCAAAAAACCTCTGTCTTGATATTCCCCAGTCCCACTTCAATCCATTGACCCAGTTCTCATACCTGACTCTCATATACTCTGGATGCCAGTTTACCTTCCTTCCAAGATCTATAAATGTATCCTTGAGGTCCAGATATTTTACATACCACTGCGGTTTGACTATAAATTCTACTTTCGTGCCGCACCGCTCGTGCACATTCACAGTATGCTGTATATCTTTTTCTTCGAGTAGAAGTCCGTGGTCCTCAAGATCCTCAACTATCTTTTTCCTCCCATCAGATATAGAAACGGTACCATAATAGGGATGCTCAAGTTTTCCCTCCTTATTGATTATGACCTTGAGATCAAGTCCATACTCCTTATACCATTCTACATCCGTGCTGTCACCAAATGTGCAGCACATTACTATCCCAGTACCAAACTTCGGGTCTACTCTTTTGTCCTCAATCACCTTTATCTCATTATTAAATAGTGGTACTTTTACAGATTTGCCGGCAAGATGCTTGTATCTTTCATCTTCAGGAGATATGAAAAGTGCAACACATGATGGCAACAACTCTGGTCGTGTTGTTGCTATGACCACAGATTCGTCAAACTTTATGCGATATAACTTCCCGTTGACCTTTTTGTCCTCAAGCTCCATCTGCGATAACGCAGTCTTCTCTTTTGGACAATATATCACTGGAGCATTCTTTCTATATGCCCTTCCCTGCGTTATAAGTTCAAGAAAGGATATCTGCGCGGTTCTCTGCACATCATTGCTTATAGTTTCATAGGATAAACTCCAATCAACCGACATGCCCAGAGATTTGAATATTTCTACATAGAGCTGGTTGTATGCAGGTATCTCTTTTCTTAGCAGATTAACGAACTTTTCGCCCCCGATAACCTCGGGTGTTGTGTTGAACTTCTTCTCTATTAGTATTTCAGTGGGAAGGCCGTTGTTATCTAGACCGAATGGGAAGAATAGATTATATCCCTTCAGCCGTTTGTACCTTGCAATAAATTCGGATTGTGTATAAGAAAAGACATGACCAAGATGTATGTCACCAGATACGGTAGGGGGTGGCGTATCTATCGAGTAGATGGGTTTTGAGCTATTTGAATCAAATTTGAAGACTTTCTCATCTTCCCATAACCCTGCAACCCGTTTTTCTACTGTTTTAGGGTCGTACTTTTTCTCCATAGTTTCACTAATACCTGATATATAGACAGAAGGCAAGCTAAAATAAGACTCTTACAACAATATATTTATAATTATCTGATAGTTGATCTGAGGTAATCCTGTAGCCTATCAAGCGCAGCATCAAAATATTGCTTGTCGTGAACTTGAATTCCATACTCCATCTCATAGAAACGTCCAAGGGCGGCATAAAACGACACCCTTTCTATGAATCCTTCTGTTTCCTCCCTGCTATGGATACCACGATACTCAAAATACGGTTTAAGAAATGACTTTGCATTAGCGGCATCACAAACATTAAACAGCCAACATAAATCAATCGCCGGATCACCTATGGAGAGGTTGTCCCAATCAATTATTCCTGCAAGCCCTCCTGCTTTAGTTACTAAAATGTTATTAAAATACATATCTCCATGCAAGATTGAGAAATCCTTGCTGGGTTCTGATACTTGGTCTATTAATAATTTCCAATAATCAGATAGCAATTTTGAGGTCCCTGTAGGCAGACGTCCAATAATTTTTGCAAATCTATTGTATCTATGCCTATAATCTACTACCCTGTCATGCAATATTTTACTATAGTGTAGAAATAGATTTGGAGACTCATAATTTATCTTGATTTCATGGATTTTTGCCAAAGCCTTCATAATTTCATTGTAAAGCGCAGTATGATTACTCTTTAAAGACACCGCAGATAGTCGTATGCCTTGCATCTCAGGATATAGCATAAATCCATTTGGCGCTATGACCGATCCCTCTTTATAGTATTGGTATTTTGGTATTAAATCTCCTAACTCCCTTGCTACTCTTTTACGCAGCACCTCCGAATCTATTATGCGATTGGAAACGCTTTTTTCTTTTGGAATTCGGAGAACGATGCGTTCATTTGAATTCACAATTTTTAATCTATAAAGTATATTGTACTTACCTTGCCAAGCTTTTCTATACACGTATACGCTTCCATTTTTGAAGCCGCATGTTTCTAGTAATCTTAATACTGCATTTTCGTTCCATCTCCGGCCCGCATACATAGTCATATCTTCCGAGAGATGCATGATATCATGCTATGGCATTTACTTTCTGCAGCGACCTATTACAATGCACATTTGGACCATCCAAGCCCAAGCCAGCGGCAAAACTTTCCCCTCTGCAGCCCCTGCTACAGAATTTTAGGGCAACGCAACCATCGCATCCTTCAGGTAGTGTTTCAGTTGTAGCTTTCCTAAAGTCCGTGAATAGGTCTGTTTCTAAAACCTCATCAATATCATTAAACTCAGATACTTTAGGCACTCGGTATGCCTTAATTACCTTTTCATAAATATTGTCATATACCAAAAAGTTGCAAGGCAACAGGCTGCCATCCCATCTTAAACTAGCGCGGTACATGCCACAATAACATGAAAGTTTAGCATCCTCCAGATCCGATGGAGCGTCTTCTTCTTCATAGTCATACCATCCATTTATTATGGTTTTATTAACGCCGAGGGATTTTGCTAGTTTTGCATTCTCCTTTACCTTTTCTAGAGTACCTTGGTCATCCCCGAGTGAGTACATATCCTTGAGATTCCTCCCCAGTCCGCGAATTCTGTTAAAACCTATGGTTTGAACACCTATAGAAGCCAGTTCTCGTACTGTCTGTTCTAAGTAATCTATGTTATATTCAGATATGGTTATTGTGCTCCCAACCCGTATCCCATTTTTTACGGCCCATTTCATATTCTCTATTACTTTAGCGTAGCCTCCCCTCATTGAATTATGTATAGATGACGGGCCATCCACACTAATATTCACATGATCTATCTTATTGTATACCTCTCTCTTTAGTTTTTCCTGTAGCAATATTCCATTTGTATCTATGCTGATTGCAATTCCATCCTTCATCTGCATTATTATGTCAATTATATCTTCACGAATTAATGGTTCGCCTCCTATCAACGAAACATACGCTACTTCAGATCTATTTATCATATCAACTATGCGTTTCGCTTCCGCATGGGACGGGCCATAGTCCGCTTTAATTGAACTATTTGTAGAGCAATATTTACATAGCAAATTGCATCTTTTTGTTATATGCCAAATCAACGTTAGTACAGAAGCTTCGCTAACATCATCCAAATCAGTAGGCATAATCTCAACCTTTTTAGCTGTAAGGTGCACCAGGCACTTCGCTGGCACTCAGTTTCTTATACTTCTTCCTAGAAACCTTCACGCTAAATTTCTCCGAGTCTGTATTCTCCACCTTCTTCTCAAAGTTGTCCATAATAATCATTACCCTCAAATGCAGGTTAAATATTTATTGATTACTATTGACAACGTCAAACCCCATATTATGGGCAGGGCCGAGTCTACGTTGCTTTCCAATACTTTATTGCGTTCTTATCCATCCACTTATAAAATCTTTTCTTGCGATAACTTCTAGAATCAGATCAGATAGAGGAAGCTACCAAGAACCTCAAGAAGATGCTAGCTTGCGGAGGCACATACAAGGACAGCACAATAGAGCTGCAGGGCAGGCACGTCAACGAGGTCAAGAGCGCCCTGGTAAGGATGGGCTTCAAGGAGGACAACATAGACCTGCAGTGAAACATCCATCAGGCGCAAGTACTGCTAAATACTGGCATCTGCAAATCCTCAATATGCCTATCCCCAAGCACAATAAAGCAGCATTTTCCAGCATTGCCTATCCATATACGCGATGCCTATAAAGTTTGCATGATGAGCCAGGTTCACGGCCTCAATAGGCCAATCTTCTATATAACCTTTTCCTACCAAATAAATGCAGAGCCGGTGCAGCTATGGCAGTTATAGGCATAGAGAGCAGCGCGCATACCCTTGGCATAGGCATAATCGAGAATGGGAAAATCCTTGCCAACGTCAAGCGCATGTATCCTATATCAGACAAGGGCATGATACCCATGCGCGTAGCGGATTTCCACGTCAAGGGCGTCAAAAAGCTTCTGCTAGAGGCATTTGCCACTGCAGGCATCGGCATAGACAATATAGAAGCAATAGGGTATACTATGGGCCCTGGCATAGGGCCGTGCCTGAGCGTAGGCAACATAACAGCAAAGACCCTTGCATCAAAGTACCGCCTTAAGATATACCCAGTGAACCATGCAGTAGCGCACATAGAAATAGCAAAGCACCTTAACAAATTCAGCGATCCGTTGGCCCTGTATGTGAGCGGCGGCAATTCGCAGATATTGGGGATTACCGATGAACCATTCAAGCACTACCGTGTATATGGGGAGACGTTCGACATAGGGGTAGGCAACATGCTAGACAACTTCGCGAGGGCAGCAGGGCTGAAGCCTGCATGGGGGTCTAGCGTCGCCAAGCTTGCCATCGGAGGGCGTTACGTACCTATGCCCTATACCGTGAAGGGGATGGATTTTGCATTCACCGGATTGCAGACAAAAGCCATCGGCATGCTAAAGGGCAACAGTGCAAGTGATGTGGCATTCTCCCTCCAAGAAACCGCATTTTCCATGCTTTGCGAGGCAACGGAAAGGGCGCTCGCCCTTCTCGGCAAGAGATCGCTGCTCGTATGCGGCGGAGTGGCGCAGAGCCAGAGGCTGAAGGAGATGCTCCGGTCCGTGGCGGATTCGCATGGCGCCAAGTTCGGCTTTGCACCCGACCAGTACAACGCGGACAACGGGGCGATGATAGCGCTTGTTGCGGAAAAGATGTTCAGATCGGGGAAGCGCAGTTGCAGCATTGAAGCTTGCGGAGTCAGGCAGGATTACAGGGCTGACGCTGTTGAGATAACGTGGTGAATAGATGGCAATTAGGCTCATAGCGAAAGGCGCTGAGGCGGAAGTGTACCGCACCAGGATATTTGACATAGACGCAATACTCAAGGACAGGAAACCAAAGGCGTACAGGATAAGGGAGCTCGACGAGAACATAAGGGCAGCAAGGACCAAGAGCGAGGCTAAGACTACATACATTGCGGATTCTATAGGCGTGAGAGTGCCAAACGTCCTTCTCGTGAAGCGCTACCAGCTGTATACTACGTATATTGAAGGCACACGGATGAGTTCCCTCATGCAGCAAGGAAAGAGCATCGGTAATAGGCTCATGTCAAAGGTCGGCAAATACCTAGGCATGCTCCATAACGCCGGCATTGCGCATGGGGACTTTACTCCCGCAAATATACTCATAGATGCGAAAGGCGAACCGTGGGTGATAGACTTCGGCCTTTCCTCCATATCGGATTCCATCGAAGAAAAAGCTTTTGACTTGCTTCTGATGAAGCGGTCAATAGACTGTAAAAGCTATGCATATTTCGTTGAAAGCTATTCAAGTAAAGCTAGCGCATCAAAAGCCATACTAGCGCGTCTGTCCGAGATAGAGAAAAGGGGGAGATATAACGAGCGCGCCTAGAACCTCCCTGCATTGGGGAATTCTATCGGAGCTTCTGCCTTGTTCACCTCCAGCTCCTTGCCCAGCTCCTCTGCGC
>JAJYTM010000031.1 GCA_021793035.1 Microcaldota archaeon | reverse complement strand
GGTAATACACTACCGATGATTAATATATGCCTTTCGGCTCATCACAGTTTAGTGACAAGCGATTACTAGGGATCCCATCTTCATGAGGGCGAGTTTCAGCCCTCAATCCGAACTTAGGTCGGTTTTAGGGGTTTGGCTTTGCCTTTCGGCATTGCATCTCATTGTACCAACCTTTGTATGCCGCGTGTAGCCCAGGAGATTCAGAGCATACTGACGTATCGTCGCCCTCTCCTTCCTCCTCTTTAAACAGAGGCGGTCCAAATAGAGTGCTCGGCTTATCTCTAAGCCGGTGGCAACTATTCATAAGGGTCTCGCTCGTTACCGGACTTAACCGGACAGTTCGCACCACGAGCTGACGGTCGCCATGCACTACCTCTCGGCTCGTCAGGTAAGATCTTTAGTCTGACCTTCATCCTGCCGTCGCTCCTGGTAATATTTCCGACGTTGGATTCAATTAAACCGCAGCATCCACCCCTGGTGTGCTCCCCCGCCAATTGCTTTAAGTTTTAACCTTGCGGCCGTACTCCCCAGGCGGCAGACTTAACACTTTCGCTACGGTACTGCAAACGTTCGAGACATTTGCAACACCAGAGTCTGCATAATTTACTGCTAGGGCTACTCGGGTATCTAATCCGATTCGTTCTCCTAGCCTTCGCTCCTCACTGTCGGATGCGTTCTGGTAAGGCGCCTTCGCCACCGTTAGTCCTTATAGGATTACAGGATTTAACCCCTTCCCCATAAGTACTCCTTACCTCACCCGCTCCCTAGCCCGTGGGTATCTTACGCACGCATTGACGTTGAGCGCCAATATTTCACGCAAGACGGCACGGGCCAGCTACGAGCGCTTTAAGCCCAATAATCGTGGACACCACTTGTGCTGCCGGTATTACCGTGGCGGCTGCCACCGGTCTTGCCCAGCACTTATTCGCCAAGCTTGCTATACTTGGCAAAAGGTTCACCGAAGTGAACCACTCAGATTCCCCCCATCACGCTTTCGCGCATTGTGGAGTTTGCGCGCCTGCTGCACGCCGTAGCGCTAGGACCCTTGTCTCAGTGCCCTTCTCGGGGCCTATGCTCCCACATCCCCTACGGGTTATAAGTATGGTGGGCCGTTATCCCGCCATCTGCTTGATCCGCCGCAGTCTCATCGTAAGGCGGTTGCGCTGCAATTTGCGTACCTTTTAAGCTAAGGCTCCTTCCAGATGCCTTAGCCTATGGTGTATTACCCTTCGTTTCCAAAGGTTATCCGCCTCCCTACGGTAGATTGACTACGTGTTACTGAGCCGTACGCCGTCCTATGAAGCCATAGGGCCGACTTGCATGGCTGTCGAAATCTGATAGCAGTGCCCTCCAGCAGCATCGACTGGAGTCGACGCAATTCTTAAAAGCAATCTACGATATCCTCTTTGCATTCCTCAAGACTGCATCCAATCCCAAAAAGGAATTTTCACGAGATTAAACAATAGGGTTTAAAGAAACAAAACAAAGCAATATCTCTTTTAACATATAGCTATTTATACTTTTCTTATGGCGAAGGGATTTCCGGCATCGGCGGCATGCGCACGTATAAATAATATATGCAACATTATGATTGTTGATAATCATGTCGTTTACATTGAGCAGGAAGCGCGCTGAAGAAGCGATAAGTAGGCACGCAACAGCTGAAAGCATCAATATCATCATAGGAAATGAGGAGGGGACGTACGGCCTGCGCCAGTTCTACAGGAATCCGCACCTGAACGCTGTCTTGCTGAATTTGCAAAGCATCGAGACCGCGCTTGGGAGGATCGTGAAAGGACTGCAGTCTGACGGTTATACGTTAAGGAATTTCTTGGATGACATGATGCAGCAGGCAAAAGAGATGGATGCACTACGCAGAAGATGCGTAGAAGAGAAGCGCTCGAGCTATTTGTATTCAAACAGGTATCGTAGCGAAGCAGAGAACCCGTGGACGCAGATATCCTCTTTCTTGGATTCTTCAGTAACGCAGCTCGGGGCACTGCTTGACAAAGCAGAGGCCGCAAGGAGCTTCAGCAATTGACTGGCTGCACATCTGCTTGTGTTTACACGGCGCGTTTGTAATCCACTGCAGCCATGCAGGCGCATGATATAAATATCTTTGAGGGTGCAAAACGAGTATGACAAAGGTACTTGCAATCGTGACCAGTGCTGACAAGGAGAAGATAAAGCTCGCTCTGGGCTTCAGCAGGAGGAGGAAGGAATCCGGAGACGACATACGTGTCCTGTTCTTCGGCCCCAGTGAAAAGATGGTAGCCGAGGATGCGGAGCTCCAGGAGCTGGTCAAGGGCGTGTCAGCGGTGATACCGCCCAAGGCATGCGTGTTCGTGGCGCAGAGCGGAGGCGTGGAGGACAAGCTCAAGAGCTACATGGAGCTGCTGCCCGCAGGCAAGTACATAACCTCAAGCATAGACGAGGGCTATGCAATGATAAGCTTCTAGTGGTGCCTATGGAGAGGGGTGCAGCAGGCAAGGAAGAGGTAAAGCTGTACAGGCTGTCCGAGCGCGAGATGATCGAGGCTGAATCGCACATGAAGTCGCTGCTTTCCGAGGCGATTGAGCTGCTCGAAAATGGCAGTTCCAACAATTTCATAGGCATAAGGAGGGAGACGCACGACAGCGCTCTCTCTATGATTAGGGCACTGCACCGGGACAGCAGGAACGTTGCGCTGTTCAGCTTCAATATGGGGAAGCCATATTTCATAGAGTACGAAGACAAGAGTAAAGTGTATTTCACTTGTGAGAGGCTTTCAGAAACCGAGTACAGGTTCACACATACAAGCAGGGACTATGATTGGCTTGTTGAGGCGTATAGGATCAAGTACAGCTCCGGATCCCCCTTTACCGATAGCGGGGAGTACTCGGTAGAGCTTTCCATAACCGATGTGCATAGCAACACGGTAGACGTGCTGCTTGAAAAGAGCTTCGGAATAGCCTGGAAGGACGAAGGCGGCAGCCTGGACATCTTATGATTAGTTGCTGCATGCGCTCTCCGAAAGGCTTAATATACTGATGCATATTAATAGTTAATGCGTTTTGCTGCGGGATATTGCCCAGCAAGCCTTTTATAGTTTTATAGGTTCATATCTGTAAGTCAAATCTGCTTGCGTGTTTTATATGGAAGCTAATAGCATAGAAGGAAAATTGATTGCCGCGGTGAGGATACGCGGAAGGGTTAACGTCAGCCATGACATAGCCGAGACGCTCAATAGGCTGAACCTAAAGAGGGTCAGCAACTGCGTGCTGATAAAAGTCAACAGCTCATATTCGGGCATGCTTGCGACTGCGAAGGACAGGATAGCATACGGAGAATTAGACAAGGACACCCTGTCCATGCTGCTGGCCAAGTACGCCAAGGATTTCGATGCGCAGGAGCTCATTGATGGAAAGAGGGACGTGAAGGAGCTCAAGGAGAAGATGCCGTTCAGGCTGCACCCGCCAAGGCATGGCTACAAGAACACTAAGCTAAGCCATTCGCAGGGAGGATCGCTGGGGTATCTTGGCCCAGGGATAAATGGTCTCATAAAGAGGATGATCTGATGGTAGTCAGAAAGGACAAGAAGAACAGGAAGTACTTCGGCACTAGAAGATGGGGAGCCGGCAACATAAAGAATGCCAGGGGCGCAGGAGACAGGGGAGGAGTAGGAAAGGGAGGCAGGAAGCATAAGTTCACGCACATAACCGCCAAGACGCCATGGCTCATACACAGGAAGGGGTTCACAAAATGGAACCAGAGGAAGCTGCAGATCATAACGCTCAGTGGGATAGACAAGCTTTTCGAAGACGGGGAAGCAAATGGCTCCTCAATAGAGCTGCCCTACCACAAGGTGCTTAGCAACGGGAGCATAAGGAGCGGCATCAAGGTAAGCGCTTCGGCGTTCTCTGCCAAGGCAGTAGAGAAGATCAGGGGCGCAGGAGGGGAAGCGATAGTCATAAAAGGGCAGGAGGGCGTCAGCGAATGACGTGCTCCGTCTTACTGCATACGTACGCATAGCGGGTTGAACATGTCTACGCACCTTAACATTGCTTTTTATACGGATACTTTCTATCCCGCAGTGGACGGTGTGGTTACCTCTGTGAGCAATTTCAGCCATGAACTGAAGCGCCGCGGCCACAACGTTTACATATTCACTGCGGGCAAGAAGACAAAGGACAACGCTGCCACAGTAGATGTCTTTTTCGAGAGGGGCATACGGTTCAAGAAATATCCGCAATATACGCTTGCTATGTTCCCTTTCATCTCATCGGTAAAGGTGCGGAAGTTCAATATAGACCTGGTGCATACGCACACCCCATTCTTCATGGGCATGTCAGCAATGATGATAGCAAAAGTCAATAAGCTGCCGCTTGTTGGTTCGTTCCACACGCTTTTCACGGATAAGGCTGTGATAGATGAATACGCAGCGAAGAATGTGCTTCTGCAGAAGGTCGCGAATAAGTATTCGTGGCCGTACGCGCGATTCTTCTATAATAGGTGCGACAGGGTGATAGCGCCCAGCGCTTCGACTGCAGGCATACTAAGCAGTGAGGGCATAAACAATATATCTGTGGTGGAGAATGGGATAGATTTGAGAAGGTTCAACAGCAGGGTCAATGGAAAGCACCTACGCAACAGGCTGCTGACCGACGGATATGAGCATATCGTATTGTACCTGGGCAGGGTAAGCAAGGAGAAGCGCATAGACACGATGATAAAAGCAGCGAAGAAGATGAAAAGGAAGGATGTGCGATTTGTAATAGCAGGCACAGGACCCGCATTGGACCATTACAAGAAGCTTGCAGCGCACTACGGACTCGACGGCAAGGTCGTATTCACGGGCTTCGTAAACGACAAGGATTTGCCGGATTACTACGCTGCGTCTGACATGCTGTGCATGCCTTCTACGTTCGAGACGCAGGGAATCGTCACCCTAGAAGCGATGGCGTGCAACAAGCCAGTGGTTGGCGCGGATTACATGGCGCTGAAAGACCTCATAGTCGACGGATTTAATGGCGAGAGGTTTGCGCCGAACAGCAGCATAGACTGCGCGAGGAAGATAACAAAAGTACTTGGTAATGAGGGCGGATACGAAGGCATGCCTGTGACAGCAAGGAAATATTCCATAGAGAAGACCACGGATAAGTTATTAAATGTCTATAGGGAAGTTATCCAGTAGGGCACCGTGCATTATTTATATTTAATCATTCATAAGACTTATGTGTCTTATTTCTAAAGATATCACAAACCTATTTAGGATTAGGCATTTAATTAATTTGATTTAAGATCAACATATTCAGGCGATTTTCTGGATAAGGCAGAAGGTATTGACAATCAGGAGATTGGGAAGGGAAGTGGAGAAGAAGCAAAGGACTCTGGTTCTATTGTGACTGTGAATGCGCAGGCGCAAGCGGCAAAAGAGACGGGTAGTGCTAGCTCTAGAGGCAAGGCCGAAGCGGCTGCGCCTGTGAACAAGCAGAAGTCGCTCTTCGATCTTGCCATTGAATCCAACAACCCCGAAGCGATAGCCATAAAGGACAGGGTAGAGACGATAAAGAAAGACAGGGCAAAGCTCATACACGACATAAAACGTGTCAGGAGCAGGCTTGCTTTCAAGATGGCGAGCGCAGAGACGGTATCCAAGATAATAGGCATGAGCTACACCCAGGAGCAGTATGAGGAGGCGGTGAGGAAGCTGCACAAGCTGAATGGCGTCAAGAGGAGGCTGGATTTTAGGATATCAACTGAAGCCTCATCCCTGAGCGACGAGAAGGCTCTGATAAAGAAGATAAAGGATGTCAATACGGACCTCGATGATGCGCTGCACATAGTGAAGCTGTTCAGGAAGAGGGACCTTGTCAAGAAGGACCTTGATGAGCTCAACGCAGAGCTGGGCAAGCTCAACAAGCAGATCAAGGACCAGGATACCGAGCTCGACAACCTATACTCAAGCCTGAGGAGGATACTGAAAGTGGGGGAAAGAGATAGGACACAACAGCAGACGGCGAGGAGAAAGGAGGAAAGGCCAAGGAACTTGGAGATAAACCTCGAAGACATTGCTGTCATAAAGAAGAAAAAGTAAACAGATAGGATAAGTAAAAAGTAATTTAAGGTGTTTTTTTGAAGATTTCGTTTTTTGGAGCTGCGGGCGAAGTAGGCCGCAGTTGCATAATGGTAAGCACAGACAAGACTAGGATCCTGCTCGATGCAGGAGTGAAGATAGGGGCGCAGGATGAGTATCCGCACCTCGACGACTCGATGCTCAAGGACATCGACGGCATAGTGGTATCGCATGCCCATCTCGACCATAGCGGCTACCTGCCGCACATATACTCTGCCGGATATACGGGCAGTACGTATGTGACAAAGCCGACTATGGAGCTGATAACAGTACTGATAAGCGACTACATGCGCATATCTAACCCCAGCAACGTGACGCAGAGCGGGCTCAAGAAAATGGCGGCAGCCTTCAAGCTTTATGATTACAGGAAGGAATTCCGCATAAACGAGCTCAAAATCAAGTTCATACCCGCAGGGCACATACTGGGCAGCGCGATGATAAGTGTGAGCGACGGCAAGAATACTCTGCTTTATACGGGGGATATAAACACTGCTAAGAGCAAGCTGTTCGACGGCACAGAGCTGAAGGGGCTCAACGCCGATACACTGATAACCGAAAGCACTTACGGTGCGCCTAACGATGCGTTCCAGAAGGAGCAGGACATAATCAGGGAGATGGTAAAGAGCATAAAGGAGACAGTAAAGGTCGGCGGCAAGATAATCATACCAAGCTTTGCAGTGGGACGGGCGCAGGAGGTGCTGCTTTTCCTCGACGACAATATAAATTCCGGAGCCCTGCCGAAGGTCCCCATATACGTGGATGGAATGATAAACAAGGCGATGAGGATACACAGGCACAACGTAATATACTGCAGGAAGGAGCTGCAGAGCCGCATACTCATGAGCGAGTACGACCCGTTCAAGAGCAAGAACTTCGTTGTAGTTGACAAGAAGGGCACCCGCAACAAGATAGTCACGGAGGAGGAGAGCGCGATAATAGTCACGACAAGCGGCATGCTTTCGGGAGGGCCGGTATTCTTCTACCTGTCGAAGCTCGCGGGCAATTCGCTGAACAAGATGATAATGGTGGGCTACCAGGCAGAAGGCACGCTCGGAAGGGAGATGCAGGACGGCAATAGGCACATAACCATAGACAAGACAAAGGTAGATGTGCAGCTTAAGGTAGAAACGTACCACCTATCTGCGCACGCAGACAGGAAGGGCCTGGAGAGCGTCATGTCGAGCATAAACGGGCTTAAGAATGTGTTCATAGTGCACGGCGAAAAGAGCAAGTCCGAATCGCTCAAGGAATATGCAAGCAAGAAGTACAAAACCATAGTGCCTGAGCTCGAAGGAGAGTATACTATATGATACTGTTGTGCTGCTGTTTCTCTCAGAAGCAATATGACGAACGCAGCCTAAAGGCTTAAATAGTATATTGGAGTATAATAGCAACATTGCTTAGGTTTGGGAGATGAAAGCACAGGTGATAATATGCCAGTTAAGAAGAAGGGCAGCGATAAGGGCGTCGACGGCATCCGCAGGCTCCAGACGATAAACGACGTCCTGAACAAGGGATCGTTGGAGAATCTCCTTGCCTACGGTTCTTCAAGGGACAATGAAGCTGCAAGCGA
>JAJYTM010000030.1 GCA_021793035.1 Microcaldota archaeon | reverse complement strand
AGCACGCTGCTCAAGAGGGTTTTGCACGAGATAGAGGGGCACAAGGTGCCTGCAATATTGCTCGATGCGCACAATGAGCACGAAGGCATAATCAAGGAAGTAGGAGGCAGGGTGTATGATGCAGTAGACCATGGCATAAACATATTCGCCCTCGACGGCCTTGATGTCAAGGAGAGGGCAGATTCGCTGGCGCGCCTGCTCGCAGATGTCTATGGGCTAGGGTACCTGCAGGAATTCTCGCTCAGGCAGTGCATAAACTACATGTACAGGAAGGCGTACAACAGGATAGAGGGCAAGCTGGAGCGCGTGCCAAAGATGCATGACCTGATCCACGAGATAGACATATTCATAGCTAATTCGAAAAGCGCATCCGAGACAAACAGGTTGAAGCATATACGCAGCAGGATATCGCTGCTGGAAGGCAAATCGTTCTTCAGCGACAGCAAAGGCGTGGAAAGCCTGATGGGATCGTTAAGCTCTTTCTCGCTTGCAGGGATACATAGCGAGGAGGCGAAGACAATATACATACACGAGCTGCTGGAGAGGCTTTACAGGGGCATGAAGAGAAATGAGAAGGAACGCGGGATAAGGCTCTATCTCATAATAGACGAGGGCGACTTCCTGGTGGAAAAAGGCTACCAGACGAGCGGCGTGATGGCCAAGCTGATAGCCGAAGGCAGGAAGTACGGGCTCGGAGTGATAATTGCGGCGCATAGCGCATCTGCTCTGAGGAGTGAGATAGCCGGCAATATGAGCACCATAGTATCGTTCAGGCCAAGGGAGCCTTCGGACATAAACTACATATCAAACATCATGTCTGAGGGGGATAGGGACAAGGCGGATGCGATAAGGATGATGCTCGGCAAGCTCAGCCAGCACAGCGCAATGCTAGTGAACTACACCCTCGGGGCGCCGGTGATATTCAGGGGAAGCAGGTTCCTGCCTGGCAGCGCCGGCATAAAAAAGGCAGATGACAGGGCAGGCATTGACAATTTCGTAGTCATAGGATCGCGAAAGCCGATAAAGCTCGAGGCGCTTGAAAAGAGCGTGAAAGGCGCATTCGGAGATGCGGGGCTCAATGAAGTACGGAGGCTGCTCGAAGCTGGGGCGCTCAAATCATTCGATGCTGGCGATGGCACATGGATCGGCATAAAGCCGAATCCGGGCCTTGAGCACGAGGTAATGCTCCTCAAGATAGCTGGCAGGCTGCATGAACTGGGGGTTAAATATTACGTGATGGATAACCCAAATAATCCGGATATGGCCATCAACTACAAGGGCAGGAGGATTGCGCTGGAATACGAGACCGGCAAGAAGAACCTCGCTGAGACGAGCGGAATGCTCTCGCGCAGGATTGAATCATATGACGCAGTGCTTGTTGTAACGAACGCGAAGAGCTACGGCAAATACAAAGAGATAGCTGGAAGCTTGGGCAGCAAGATGCATGTGCACCTGTTCGAAGAGATTGGGCCCGATCTGCTAAATGGCATCACACCATGATGCTGAATGAATCCATATTCCCCTTGTCAACGAAGCCGTTCTCGCCCTCCTTGTGCTTTTCTATGTAGAATACGTCGGGGCCATGTTCCTCGTTAACATGCAGCAAGCTGGCGAATTCGGCCAGCTTGCCTTCCTGGCCTATGGCAAATATTTCGACGCTCCCATCATCCATGTTCTTCACATAGCCCCTTATGGCGCTCTTATCAGCCTGCGCCTTGACGAATGCACGATAGCCTACTCCCTGCACTATCCCATGCACTATGATATACATCTTCAATAAATCATCGTATCTAGGCAGCTCACAGCTTCGCCAGTATCTCTTTGATCAAGTCTGATTGCGCCTTGCGCACCATCGCGCCGTAATCCTCATAGCAATACACTTCAGAGGCGAGATCCAGCACATTCTTGCGCGCAATCAGCCTAGGCGCTATATTGGCATTGAACATGCCGTCGATGCCCTGCACATATTCCTGTATCATTCCGTAGATGGAACCGTCCTTGAGCATGCGTGCCATCCTTCTCATCTGGGCATCTTCGATAGCGACGCGCCTGTACGAGCTTGCGAAGGTCTTGTAGCGCAACAACACGTCGCTGTACTCGCCGTTTGCCATCATGCCTTCGCAGGACGCTGCAATTATGAGCTTGTTTATCTTGTATTTTGACAGCATCTTGCGCAGCTCGCTGTCCTTTGACTCTATGTCCGATAGGGTTATGCTATCCAGCTTGCTATCGGAGTATATAAGAAATATATGCTCTGATTTCCTGTCTGTGCCCCTTAGCTGCTTTGCGAGGGCTTCCTTCGCCGCTACTCCCTTCTCTATGGATTCGGCGGCAGCGTCAATCTTATCCCTTATGTCTGATGCCGTACTTCCTGTGATCTTGCTGTCGATTATCTCCTTCGCTTCGGTGCCCAGCTGCCTTACTTGCTCTTTGTAGTCTATCGATGCCGAGAATGAGGACCCAAGATACGCGCTGTGCGCTATCTCGTCATAGTCTATTGCGAGCTCCGGGAATATCCTCCTCAATCCCTTCTTTATCTCTAGGTCGAGAGATGAACTGCGCTTCTGCGCTGCCTCTAGGTTTTCGACGGATTCTGCAAGCTCCTGCCGCACATGCCCGGTTCTATCCTCTTTCTTGTATACCATGCAAGCACGGATTTATAGTGCACAGCAATATTATTATATTTAGCCCGCTCGAGCAGAAAGCTTTTATAGCTTAGATTCTGAATTTTACCTGATTGCATGAACAAAGGATTGGCTTACGCGATAGGTATAATAATAGTCATAGCGATTGCAGCGGTTGCATACAAGGCCCTTGTGCCCTCTGTCAGCGTTCCGGTAACCACTACAGCACCATCGTCTGCGAACAGCACCGTGATGGTCCAGCTTACAGACCCTCCGGCAGTGCCCAATGGCACGCAGGCGCTGATGCTCTATTATTCCAATATAGAGCTGCACGCTGCAGGCAAGTCCAACAGCACAGGGTTTGTGTCGCTCAACGCTTCGGGCTCTGTCAACCTTATGAATTTGACCAACCTCACGCAGACAGTTGGAGTAGGCAAGGTGAGCAAGACGGCCAACTTCGACCTCCTCAGGCTCAATATAAGCGGAGCTACGATAACCATAGGCAATGCGACTTACAATGTGAGCGTGCCGAACAACAGGCTGCTTGTTAAGCTGAGCAGCCTTATGAATGCAACATCTCCTACTGCTCTAATAGATTTCTACCCATCAGTATTGCAGATATATGCTGCAAATCAGACAATATTCGTGCTCGTGCCATCGCTCAAGGGAGTGGTGATAAAGGGGCTGCCGCTCAATAG
The DNA here is from genome assembly GCA_021793035.1 of Microcaldota archaeon. Classification (GTDB taxonomy): domain Archaea; phylum Micrarchaeota; class Micrarchaeia; order Micrarchaeales; family Micrarchaeaceae; genus JAMCYB01. Next base: position 4,391 of record JAJYTM010000030.1, on the reverse strand, counting down.
CACGCAGGCGCATGTTGGCGCAAAGGCGAGGATAGAGAACAGCGCAAGGGCCGAGATAGAGAGGCTTACTCCCAATATAACGATAACGCAGTCCAAGCTAAGCGTGCAGAACACGAGCGTGGACTTCTCGGTTACGGTCAAGGACAACTCGAACAGCTCGGTAATGGTCAAGGACGTAATGCTGTCTGGGTATATGCGCAGGCTAGGGCCCATAGCAATGCCGATAGTGAGGAAGGCTCCACCCCGCTTCGATTCCAGTAGCGGCGGATTTGGTGACGTGTCAGGTGGGCTCAACCTTGGATCGCTTGGATCCCTTCTAGGAAGCCTGAATCTTAGCGGCATGAACTTCACCAACATGAGCAGCATTGTGTCCAGCCTGGGCAACGTGCTTTCCGCACACGGGATAAACATATCAGACATTCACGGGTTCGGCATAGGCAACTTATCGAACTCGTCTATTGAGGACCTGGGCAACATGCTCAAGAGCAGGATGAACGCCTCCGTTCTAGAGGACATAAGGAACATTAACATATCGAATGCGAGCGTTGAAGGCATACTCCATGAGGTCGGCAACTTCAGCATGAACTACCACAACGTTCTCAACTTCATAGTGCTGGGCAACGGCACTCTTTCGCTGCCTTTCGACAGCGCTGAATTTGAGGACGGGCAGCAGAATGGCCAGAATGGGTACAACCTCAGTGCCGGCAGCAGCGAGACATTCGGCTTCAGCGGCACGATAGGATTCGGCAGCAGCCCGATACGCATACTGCCTCTGGTGAACCAGACTTACTCCATAAGGGTCGTAGGGGAGGAGGGTGCTAGGGCTAGCGCAAACGTGACAGCCGGCTGATTGCTTCAGCCGCGCTGCATGTATGCAAATACGTAGTCAATTAGCCTCTTCGCTGCATCTCGTTTCTCGATGGTTGAGTCGATGCTCGGCGCCCTGTCCGCCGGGCTGAATGCCTGCCTGGAGTCATAGTATGCAGCGCCTGTGCCTTCTGCTGCATCAGCTACATTCTCCGGTATCAGCATCTCGTTCTCCATCTCTTCGGCAATTTCGTGGCCATCCTTCCTGCTCCTTGAAAGCGCGCTCAGCACCTCCCTTATCACAGAAAGATAGGCGGCGGAAGCCGCTGCGTAGTCCCTCGACTTCAGGTACGACTCTGCCATGGCGAAATCGTTCCTGGCCTTTTCGAGAAGCGCAGATGCCTTCGAAAATTTCCTTCCCATGTCCACCAATACGCAAATCGGAAAGCAGGAATAAATACTTATCCGGGCAAGATATAGAATCGTATATATGCAGCGGTAATTTCCTACAATTCCGCCGACTGGTGCACGAGCATGGATGGAGGGCTGACCGTATCGAAAGTTGTTTCGGAGATGCTTGAGATAGCGAACAGCTCGCTCCCGAGCTCTGCGCTCCTGTCCAAGTTCGTCGAGACCATAAAGGGCACGTTCGGTATCGACGATGTGAAGGCGCTGAGCCTGTCGGGGAGCACAGGAGGGCAGCTTGACGAGTATGTATCCAACACCAAGAAGCCGTACATAGACAACCAGCTCAGCGAGTTCTCCGCCTTCCCTGAGCTCATACAGTACAGGAATTCCGGATACCTGAGCTGCGCCGTGATACCCGTATCGGCGAACGGCAAGGTCATACTCACCTTCAAGGCGCTCTCCAAGGAGGAGAACAAGTTCAACGAGGAGCTCGTAGGTATGCTCAGCCTGGTTTCATCCATATTCTCTTTCTCGTTCGCGTACAAGGAGGAGTTCGGGAAGAACCTGCGCCTCGCAGAATATTTCGACGCATCGTTCTTCGCTTCGCCCATACCGCAGTTCATAATCTCGAAGGACAACAGGGTAGTCAGGGAGAACAAGGAGTCCGCAAAGGCATTCGGCCTGTCGGGCTCTGACACGAAGAGTGCAATAGGGCTGGACTACGAAGCGCTGAAGGCGGCATCCGCATATGGCAAGGCGATTACAAAATTTGTCGGCAGGGAAGGCCCCGGGGAGCTTTACAGCTTCGCGCCGAAGAAGATGGGCGATTCGCTGCTGCATGTGGCTGCAACGAACGTAACAGGGAAGAGGCTCTATGAAGGCATTCTTGGAATGCTCGGAAAGAGCAACGACGTATACATAGCGCTCATCGATGAGAGTTATTCGGTTAAATCGTACAGCTACAACCTGGATAGCGCCTTCGCAAGCCAGGACGGCTTCAGGGACGGGAGGAAGTTCACGGACATACTCGATGAGAAATCAGCTGAAACGCTCAGAGAGATGATGAGTAGGTGCGCAGACAAGCCCGTATTTGGGGACTTGAGCCTGGCGCTAGGCGCGGGCAAGGTGCCGGTTCACTGCGTTATGTCCAAGGTTGAGGCCGGCTATCTCATCGCGGCGTCAAACATGAAGGCCGAAGAATACGCCAACAGGGCCGTGCAGGACATGAACGACTTCATAGAAGGCATATCGGAAGTCGCTATGAAGATAGACGACCAGGGGTTCATAAAGGAGTGCAATATGCCCGTCGAAGCGGTTCTCGGCTACGCCAAGGAGGAACTCGTTGACAAGCAGCTTAGCTCAATATACAAGGATTCCTCGACGCTCAGCCGCGACGTCAGCTATGTGTACAACGGCGGCAAGGTAGACAATTCATATGTGGACCTGATGAGGAAGGACGGAACGGCAGTGGCTGCAACGCAGACGATACGCAAATTCAGGAGCATGGAGAACAGCGATGGATACATAGTCATATTCAAGGAGCTCGAAACAAAGAGGAGGTTGGACGACTTGGAGGACCAGTTGAGGGAGAAGGATGTAGAAGTGCGCAAGTACAAATCGGCGAGCGACCTCAAATCGCAGTTCATAGACAACATGTCCCACGAGCTGAAGACGCCACTCACGAGCATAAGAGGATATTCGCTCTTCATGTACGAGGGCCAGGGAGGGGAGCTGAGCGAGGCGCAGAAGGACTGGCTGCGCATAGTGATAGAGGAATCAGACAGGCTGCTGCTCATAATACAGCAGGTGCTTGACGCGGCGAAGCTTGACGCGAACAAGATAAAGCTGGAGCCCAAGGAAGTAGACCTTAAGGCGATGGGTGAGAACCCGAGCATAAAGGGCCTTGAGGAGATGGCGAGGGCGAAGGGCCTGGAGTTTGAATGGAAGGCGGATTACGACGTGCCAACCATAATTGCTGACCCGAACAGGGTCATACAGGTGTTCGTGAACCTGATAGGCAATGCGATAAAGTTCACCGAGAAGGGGAGCGTAAAGGTCCACATCTCGCAGAGGAGCAGGAAGTTCGTGGAATGCAGCGTCGAGGATACCGGCATAGGCATAGCTGATGACGACAAGCGCAAGCTGTTCAAGAAATTCTACCAGGCGCAGAAGAAGGCGCAGCTGGTAAGGCAGGACGGCGCAGGCACGGGCCTGGGGCTGGCGATAAGCAAGGACATAGTGAAGCTGCACGGCGGCAAGATATACTTCGAGTCGAAGCTAGGAAAAGGAAGCACGTTTGCTTTCACCCTGCCGGTGAACAAGAAGCAGAAATGAGCACGCTTGGAAGCATTTGCGGATCATACGGCTATGCTGCAGTATCCGCCTATTTTTGTAGTGTTGAGATAGCTGGAGAGCAGGCCTGCTGCAGTCTGGCCGGAGAACGTGCCCTTGAGCTTGTAGCTCGAAACGCTGTCCGATGTCATGTTGATGTAGATTGTCGCCGCTGTGCCGTTCGTGACCGATGAATCAGAAGCGGTGCTGAACATTATCGAATATGTGGAGGGATTGACATAGTCTATCGAGTATGACATTGCATGCGGGGTTATGCTTGAAGCGTTGTAGTATGTGGCTGCACCCGATGGCTGCGCGCCGGTATATGATATGTATGTGGAATTGTACAATGCGGGGGTGCACTTGGACATGTTCGAATATGCAGCTACATAGTCCTGCAGCGTATTGAAGAGGCTGGAGTTGTCTGCTGTGGCCATTATCTTCTCCTTGGTGGCATTGACATTGCTTATTGTAGTTGTGGTTGTGCTCACTGTGGTGGTTGTCGACGATGATGAGGCATTCTTCTTCGAAACTGTGCTGTTTGATGGTGCGATGACTGGCGCATGCTGGAGCACGCGTATGCTGCCCGATGATACGGGTATCGAGAGGCTTGGGCTAACGTATGATATGCTTATTGTTGCTGTGCCGTTGCCTGCGCTCACGAGCTTCAGCTCCATGCTAGCTACGTTACCCATGATAGGGCTCACGAACGTGCCTGCAGAGCTTGACACATTGATTTCGAGCACCGGGTTGAGCAGTATGGGCTGGCGCTCGAGGTATATCGCTGCAGAGCTGCTGCCTTCGCTGCCCACGTAGGCAAGGTAATACGAGCCGGCGAACGAGAA
>JAJYTM010000029.1 GCA_021793035.1 Microcaldota archaeon | reverse complement strand
TGCCCGTTATCAGTATGGGTGAAGCCGTAGACTGCTCTATGTTTATGAAAAGGCTGCCGCCCTGCGACAGCACGGCGCTCAGGCAGCTGAACTCAGCAGGCATTATGCATTGGGAACTCACGAAAGTACTTGGGCTGAAAAGCCCCAATGCCCATATTGCTGCGACCACTATGCCCAGTATGAGTATCGCCCAGCCGTATGTCATGAGGTACTCCATTGCGCTTTGCGACCTGAATCCATCGTAACCCTTATGGCTTTCAAACCAGTTCAAACGCTTCAGTTCCATCAGCATCACATCAGTGCAGCGTGGCTACAAGCCCGTCTATAATGCCGTTCACGCCCACCCCTCCAGTAGAACGCACCACTATCCTGTGGCTCAGTACGGGCTTCGCCAAATACTTTATGTCGTCAATGGTAGCCTCCTTCCTGCCCTCTATGAGCGCCTTGGCTTTGGCGCAGCTCATGAAGCTTATGTCCGCCCTGGGGCTTGCGCCCATGACTACGTGTATGTCGGCTCTTGTAGCCCTCACCATGTTTGTTATGTATTCAACGACATCGTCGCCCATGGTTATCGCCTTGGCCTGCTCCTGCATGTCCATCATGTCCTGTATCGTAAGCACTTTCTGCACCGCTATCTTCTCGTTCTTTTCCTTTATCCTGAGTATCGCCCTTTCCGCGTCCTCCTCCGGATAGGTCACTGCAATCCTCATCAGGAACCTGTCTGCGAGCACCTTTGGCAGCGGAGTGGTGCCTTCTACATTGAGCGGGTTCTGAGTGGCGAGCGCTATGAAGGGCTTGTAAAGCGGGAGCGTCTGGTCGCTTATCGTTACCTGCTTTTCTTCCAGGGCTTCCAGCAGCGCAGTAGTGGTCTTTGGGGGAGCCCTGTTGAGCTCGTCCACTAGCAGTATGTTCGTGAATATGGGCCCCTTCTTGAGCTGCACGTTGTTATTGTCATCCATGTAGGTATAGCCTATTATGTCGCGTATCTCGAGATCCGGCATTCCCTGTATCCTGTCGAAGCTCGCGCTTATCGCTTCCGCCATGGTCTTTGACATCGTTGTCTTTGCGACTCCAGGGACTCCCTCAAGGAGCACGTGGCCGTTGGCGACAAGCGCTATGAATATCTGCTTAAGTATCTCGTCATTGCCTGCAATGTGCTTTCTGACTTCTGCCATGACCCTGTCGTACGCTTCTTTCGCATCTACCATCATCAAGCACCATAACCCTTTTATACTCTTGCCGGCAAATACCTAATAGCATAAAAGTAATAAATAACTAGGTGTTAAAAAACATATTGTCGCCGTGATTATGATGATAGGAAAGGAGGGAAAGGACAAGAGCAGCGTGACGCTTACCAAGGCCTGGGGCATACTGGAAGGCAGGAGGAAATCGCGCGAAGCCACATATGAGCAGCAGCTCGCGATAGAGCACGCAAGCAAGTTCAAGATAGACGAAGCGGCGTCCGATAAGCAGAGAAAGGCCCTCGAAGAGCTGGGCCTGCTGAAGCCAGATACCATAACCAAGCTCATAGACGTGCAGCCGGGCAACGAAATGCTCGCCAGGCAGGTCATATCGATGGAGAAAAAGGCATTTGAGCAGGAGGATGTCGCAAAGATACTGTCAGTGTTCAAAAAAGGCAAAAACTAGTGTTCAGATGCATACGAATAGGGGAGTGAAAGCATGCAAGAGTATAGCGAAGACAGGAAGGAGGAGTATTCATACGTACTCGACTTCATGTTCACCGGCAAGTCTTCTTCTACAAGGACGGAACCGCTCGCGCAGCTGATAGGCGCCAGCTGGTTTACCCTTCTCGAAGCCACAACGAAGCCCGACGCGATATTGACAATAGGCGAGAAGGTCTACATAGGGCAGGGGGAGAGGGACAAGATTTCGCTCATAAAGTCAAGGATAACTTACAACGAGCTTACGCAGACAGCCAAGGGCAACATGCCAGCCATAATAACCAGGATGATAAAGGAGGACGAGAAGAGGTTCGTCAACGTGTTCAATACTGCTGGAGCAGTGAACATAAGGCAGCATTCGCTTGAGCTGCTTCCCGGAGTGGGAAAGAAGCACCTCAATGCGATATTGAAGGAGCGATCGGCGAAGCCCTTCGAAAGCTTCGATGACATAACCAACCGCATACCTTTGCTCCAGGACCCGGTGAAGCTCATAGAGGAGAGGATAATAGAGGAGCTGCAGGGCGAGCAGCGGTTCTACCTTTTTGTGAAGCCGTATTTCCACAAGCGCCAGTTTTGAGTGGTACCATTGAAAGTTTCGTACGGGGGCTTCCGCATATATCTTGAGTCTATATCTATGCAGGATGCGGAGAGCATAGCCATACAGGCAAATGACAAGGACATAGCCAGCAGCATCGCTTTCATGGGCAGCTTCCCGTATCCTTATACGCTTGAGAACGCGGTGTCGTTCGTGCAGAACGCTATTAGCGCATCTGCCGCAGGCAGGGAGTTCCATTTCGCAATAAAGAAGGTTGACGATTCGTCGCTTGTGGGCGTATGCGGCATAACCAATATTGATACCATAAACATGAAGGCGGAGATAGGGTACTGGGTAGGGAAGAATTACTGGGGCAATGGATACGGGAAGCAGGCGGCGAACCTGATGCTCGAGACCGCTTTCGAGAAGCTCGGGCTTAACAGGGTCTACGCAGGCGCATTCGGTTTCAATGAGCGGTCGATACGCATACTCCAAGGCGTAGGGTTTACGAAGGAGGGCGTTAAGCGCAAAAACTCTAGAGTTGAAGGCAGTGCGAACGGTGGATTTGCAGACGACGTCATATTCGGCATACTCCGCAACGAGTATAAGCCGCTGGGCGCTAGGTTCGATGCCTGATACTGCTTCATTGCGGTTTCAGCTGACTATGCGGTACTTTCCGTTGACGAAGTCGTAGGCAAAATCCTTCATGCCTCCCAATGCGCTCTCTGCTACGAGTTTTGCCTTGCCTGACAGGCGCTCGTATTCGGCCTTATTGGCCGCCGATATTTCTATCTGGACGTTCTTTGGGTCGTCTATCCTCCTACCTATCTGCGAAACCATGTATACGGTGCATTCCCCTATATCTGGCTGCTCCTTTATTATATCGGCTGCGATCCGGTCCGCAACAACGCTGTATATCTTGCCCACGTGGTTTATGGGGTTCTTGCCGTATGCCGCCTCGAGGCTCATATGCCTGAAAGGCGTTATTATGCCGTTGACCCTGTTGCCCCTGCCTACCGAGCCATCGTCGCCTGCCTCGCAGCTGAGGCCTGACTTTGTTATGTAAACGCTGCCGTCAGCGCCCGAATCGCCGTTGTTTATCACTATGCTAACCTCCTTATCAGTTATCTTCTTGGAGAACGCAAGCACGTCATTCCTTACTCTTTCCTTGTATTTCATGTATTCGTCGGTGCTGTTGATGAACTTTGACACGAAGGCTATTGCAATAGTGAGTGTTATGCTGCCTCCCTCTCTCACCCCCATGACCTTAATGTCCTCGCCCACCATGGGCATCGCGGCCTTGTACTCCTTGCTGTTCAGGTATCTCTCGGTCTCCAGCGCGAGGCGTTCCGTATCGCTGAGCGGCGCGAAGCCTATCCCGAATGATGTGTCGTTAGCAAGAGGCATCGAATCCCCTCTGCTGAAAACCCCGTTAAGATCGCTAGAGCCCGTATTTACCTTCGAGACGAAGCGGACTTCATTATCAAGATCTAGGAACCGCGTATTCTCCTTCAGGTACTCCTTCGCAGAATCCATAACAACCCTATCCACATCGATCCTTGACCCTTTATGCTCCCTCGCCGCTCTGCCCGCTATTATCACCTCTATGGGCTTCGTTATCTCGCCGCCGCCGAAACGCACTTTCGCCTCTCCGCCCACTATTAGCCCCTTGTCAAGGTTGTGGTGGAGGACAGCGCCGAAGGCTTCATTGTATTCACTGCCCAGCTTGATGCTGGCATTCTCCACTATGCCGTCTATCAATGTGTCCGGGTGCCCCTTTCCTTTCCTCTCCACATATTCCACTGGCTGGTCGTTTATGGTGTACTTGCCAGAGTAGTTCAGTCTTATGTTAGCCATTGTCTCACTCTGCCTTATCGGGCTGTTATTCATATATGAATAATTAGCCTTTAAAATTATTACATAATATGCGGCATAACATTAAAAATAGCATACAATATAAACTGTATCGAAGTAAAATTATTGCTCTCCCTTCGCCTGCTTCTTTATCCCGATTATCTTGTTGAGCAGTGCCTTCTCATCATCGCCAAGTAGGTCTGGGGCCTTGTAGAGCAGCAGCTTCTCGTCGCTGTCCCTAACGCGGGTGTAGAGCACGTCATCGTCCTTTATCTGCCTGCCGAAAGTGGGCTCATCCATTGACATTGCCATCGTATCACCCGTCTTCGCTGAATCTACAGGTGTCTTATCATTCTGTATGCCTTTCACCCTGCCTATGACCTCGCCCTCTTCATTCATGATCACGTCGCCTGGCTTCACCCTTCCGGATATGACCGTCATCCCGAATATTGCAGGATGCGATACCCTGAAGCAGCTATCCCTGAGTATATGGATCTCTGCCGGGAATATCACGTCCTTCTCCATCTGTTCCTTTGATAGCTTCTCGATCTCCTCTACATACGCCTTGTAGTCGTCTATTATCTTGTAGATTATGTTGCCCTCTATTATCTTTATGCCGCTGTACCTGGCGGTATCTGCGGCCTCGCTATCTACATTGACGTTGAAAGCTATTACGGCCGCACCCTTAGGATCGGTCGCATGCATCGAGAATGCATCAAGTATGTCCCTTTTCGTCACCTCTCCGAGGCCCTTCTTGCTTATCGAGAAACCTTCGGCCTTGAGCAACCGGGTAAGGGCCTCTATGCTCCCTATGGAGTCGGCCTTGAGCACGACACCCTTGTCGTCAGCTGCAAAGACATCGCCTATCTCGGCCTTTATCTGCTCTGCGTAGTTGTTGTCAACTACCTGTATTATTGGGGAGCCGGGAAGCGCTTCGTCGAGGCCATTGCCGCTTATCTTAATGCCGCTAGCAGCATATACGCTGTCGACCTGCTTGAACTTGCTCGCAGATTCGCGCATCTCATGCAAGGGCTTCGGCTTAAGGAGAGCCTTTATCCTTGCAGTAGCAACAGAGTCAGGAGTTGCGAACGCTATTGTGTCGTTGACGTGCAGCATGCCGTCATAGAGTATTACGTCTATGGTCATGCCCAGGCCTGTTATCTCCTTCCTCTCGAGTATGCTGCCCTTACCGGGGCCATTAACCTCTATGGAAAGCTTCATCTCGAGGAACTTCTGCGAAAGGCCAGTAACGAGCATGAGCAGCTCGGCTATGCCTTCCCCTGTCTTGGCGCTCAGCGGCACTATGGCGAGCTCTGCCTTGAAGTCGGTTATGCGGTCGAACCTCTCGCTGCCGAAGCCCAGCTCGCCTAGCTTGCCCATAAGCTCGTACATCCGCTTGTCAAGCTCTGCAGTGACGTAACTGTTCTGCTGCTTCAGCGACTCCATTATGCTGCTCGTCTTGGCGCTGTTCCAGCCGGTTATAAGGTCCACCTTGTTGGCCGCGACTATGAATGGCGTTTTGTATTCGCGCAGGATGTTTATCGCTTCTATTGTCTGGGGCTCGAACCCCTTGGTTATGTCTACAACGAGTATGGCGAGGTCTGAGACGCTACCTCCCCTCTTCCTCAGGTTCGTGAATGCCTCATGGCCCGGGGTGTCTATGAACAAAAGGCCGGGTATGGTTATCTTCGAACCGGAAGCCTTGAGCATAGGGCCGCATATTTTTTCTACAATGCTTATAGGCACTTCGCTCGCGCCTATGTGCTGCGTTATGCCCCCCGCCTCTTTGGCGGCTATGGTGCTGTTCCTTATCTTGTCTAGCAATGTAGTCTTGCCATGGTCTACATGGCCCATTACGCATATGATAGGTTGCCTTATCATGATTCACACCAGCGAGCAGCGGGAGATAAGTGAGTTATAGTACAACAATATGTTTGCTCAGACAAATAATATATGCATTCCTATGGCATAGAATACCTGGTGCGGCAGCAGAGGGATAAGATATGCTAGTATGATGGGTTCTTCTCTTCGAAGCCTGCCCTGTTGTTTATGTAAAGGGCCAGTACGAAAAGCAGTGAGGAGAGCCGGTTGAGGTACCGTATTATCTCGCCATCTATATTGAAGCCTTTGCTCTTCGCCTGCACTACCGACCTCTCGGCCCTGCGCGTTATCGCCCTTGAGCTGTGGAGAAACTCGGCGCCTTCGACGCCCCGGGGTAGCACGAAGCCCTTCAGTTCCGGTACCTTTTTGCTGAAGGCTTCTATTTTGTCCTCTATGAATTTCACGTCCTCTTTTGTTATGCCGCGCTTGGGCTTGAACGTGCTGTTGACATATGATATTATCTGCGCGCCGATTATGAATAGGTGGTTCTGTACCGCATCAAGAGTTTCCCTGACCTCCTTGTCCTTTATGTGCATAAGGGCGAGGCCAATGCTTGAATTGAGCTCGTCTACATCGCCTATCGCGTACATGAGCTCGCTGTTCTTGCCTAGCTTGGCCTTCCCTATGAACGTGTCGCCGCTGTCGCCGAGGCCGGTGTAAAACTTTGCCATATTCATAGTTAAGTATATTAATATTTAAGAACAATGGATAAGTGCCAATTTTCAAACGCACATAAGGGGCTCGTAGTCGAATGGTAAGACGTCTCCCTCACACGGAGAAGATCAGGAGTTCGATTCTCCTCGGGCCCACTTGCGTTTAGGGGTTATATGTGCTCATTCACGGTATTGAGCATCTCGGCGCTTACCCTTTTTATCGGCTTGCTTGAGTCTATCACGAAGCAGTTCTGCCTTCCCTGGACAAGCTCCAGATACGCATCCCTTGCCCTTTCTAGGAATTCCTGCTTCTCGAATACCGAGAGTTCTTTCCCAAGAGCCTTGAGCCTATTGTATGCTTTATCCCCGCCTATATCAAGCACGAAGGTGATTGTGGGCTCTGGAATGCCGTAGCATATCCCTTCAAGGCGTTTCCTGTCTATCCCTGATGCCATGCCGTATGCAAGCGTGGATAGGTTGTACCTGTCGGTTATAACGTGGTAGCCCTCATCGAGCTTCGGCACTATTGTTTTCGATATGTGCTCTTCCCTGTCAGCCGCAAAAAGCATCTGCATTGCCATCGGCGAAAGGTCGTTCCTGTGCAGGAGCTCCCTTATAGACACCCCTATTAGGCCCTTGCTCGGCTCCTTTGTGAGAAAGACCTTGTTGTTCTTCCTTAAGGAATCGTAGAGAAGGCTTGCCTGAGTGCTCTTGCCAGAACCGTCTATGCCCTCTATGGCTATTAACATATTAAGAAAATGAAAGGAAAAAAAGAAAAGCCTAACGCAGTGCGTGCGTCAGGACATATATCGCGTTATAGGCTTTGCCCGTCATTCCTTTGTCGGAGTCTTGATGTTACTCGTAGGCCCTGTAGCTTCTGCAGTCGTGCTCGCGTGATGAGCAGGTCTGAGCATGTCTGCGGTGCTTGATGTATTCGTGGGCATCTGCAGGGTCCTTCCTTTCAGCAGCCTATACATGTATGCTGCATGCTCCTCGCTTATCTTCTGCAGTTCCTTCCTGAGTTTCTCATCTTCAGGCTGCGTGTTTGCATTAGGATATAGTGACTGGAGCATGCTGTTCAGCTGATTGAATACCGTTATTATTTCATTGTGCGTGGTGCGCTCCGATTGCTCCCACTCACTTATGCTTGCCGTATATGCTAGATCCACCCTATATATCATGTCTGCCAGCTCCTTCTTCTTTTCCACGTCGGTCTCCTTGTTGAACAAGTCAACGAGGTGCTTCGTCGCGTGGTTGA
>JAJYTM010000028.1 GCA_021793035.1 Microcaldota archaeon | reverse complement strand
ATAGTTCCCCCAGCTGCACGAATGTGTCGGGCATCGCGTTCTTGAACTCAGCTGAATCGGATATTATGCCCATGGCTATGAGCTTCGCGAGCCGCTGGTCTATGCTTATGTTGAAATCGCGCAGCAGTTCATAGACAATGCTTGATGCAGAGTTGTAGCTCTCTTCGTCAAATATGCTCATGTTTGGCCTGTCCTCTATCTTCTTGTGGTGGTCTATGATTACCACAGTGTTGGCAAATTTATCGAGCTTCTCGCGGAAAGAGCCGCAGTTCTCGAAGTTGTTGACATCGACCAGCACTATCGCTTCGGCATCATCCATGAATGAATCTTTTATGATTGTGCTGTCAAAGCCCAGCTTTGACATTATGCGCAGCGAGTTGGATGTGACCTTGTCTGGAGAAGCTATCACGCTTCCCGGCAGTATGGTCGCTATGCCGATTGCCGAGGCTATTGCATCTGTGTCGCCAAGGGAGTGGAAACTCACCATCACACGCTTGCCGTTAAGCTTCGCCAGCTCGGCCTTTAAGTCCTTGAAGCTAACGTTTGGCATTTGATCATTTCTTCTGCAAGTCGTTCAGCCCAGTTGTAAGCTTGGTCCTGAGCGTCTCCTCCTTCTTTGTGAGCTCGTTGTACTGCTTCTCCACTATGCTGAGCCTCATTTCGGCCGATTCGGTCCTTTCGGAAAGGCTTTTAGTTGCCTCCTCCTTGGTGGCTTCGACTATGAGCCCGCCTATTTCTGTGTATACCCTGCCCTTTGCGGTCTCGAGATACTTGGCAGCCTCCTTGTATTCCTCTATCTGCTGCTTGAACTGCATCCTCTGCACTGCTATGGACTGCAATTGCGCCTGCACCGTCTGGTACTCCTTTGTCATCTTTTCGAGTTCTTCGCGTTCCATAATATCACTTGACAGCAATAGTCACATATAGTATGCACGGGAGATATTTTATTACTTCTTTGCTCCAGGCTTGAAGTTCCTTATATGCTTGACAAAGGGCAGGCTTGTTGATTCAGTTAGCTTGTTGTCTGCAGTGTATAGGTCTGCACCCATTGCTTTTGCCAAGGCAACATAGCTCGCATCATAAAAGGAGACATTGTAGCGCAGCGATATCTCAGTGGCCAAGTACGCTATTTCGCCGTTTATATCAAGCCACTTGAAATCAAAGTTTGCCATTGATTCTATTATGGCCTTGATTTCGCTCTCGGTAAATTTTTTTGCTCGCGAGTATCTTATCCCATTTATAACTTCATACAACAATAAGGAAGGCTCTAAAAGCTCAATTTCTTTGCGCACAAATACCTCCATCAGGGAGCGCGACTGTTTAGAGTACAGTTCGTTTATGAAGAATTTTATTATTACGCTAGCGTCAGCGACTATGCGTTCCATATCTCGCATCCCTAAATTTTCTTATTATAGAGGTAGTATCGGTATTCTTTCTCTTTTGCGAATTGAATACTTTGTCTGCAAGTATTACAGCCAATGTGGGGTTCTTTTCTTCATTTATCCTTTCTTTTATGAAATTGCGAATTTCGTTAGACCAATTAATGTGTATTTTATTCATTCTCTCCTTAGTGTGCCTATCGAGCTTAATTAGCATAGCTGTTCCGTCAGCCATAAAATCACCAATATATACTGTATATACAAGATATATAAACTTGTTGTTCGCGCAAACTACTTGTCTATCTCTGCCATCACTACGTCTATGCTGCCAAGTATGGCGAAAAGGTCCGCGAACTTCTCGCCTTTGCAGAGCATGGGAAGAAGAGACAGGTTTATGTATGCCGGCGACCTGAGGGCTATCCTGAACGGCCTCTGCTTGTCTGGTACCATGTATATTATTCCGTTGCCCCTTGGCAGCTCGCGCTCCATGAACACAGGGTCGGGCTTGGCCTGCTGGCCTATGAGCTTTATTGGCTGGCCAGCTACGCTGCCTTCTGGCATCATGTCCAGCGCCTGCCTTACTATTTTAATGCTCTCCTGCATCTCCCTAAACCTTACCCGGTACCTGCTGAATGCGTCGCCTCCTGATTCAACCGGAACCGTGAACTTTACCTTGTCGTATATGTAGTAGGGGAAGTTCTTCCTGACGTCATATTCGACTCCTGAAGCCCTGAGAACCGGGCCTGTAGCTCCGTACGCGAGCGCATCGGCCTTGTTCAGCTTTCCAACCCCCTTTGTCCTCTCCTTGAATATGTCGTTTGCGTCAAGCATGTCTGTATACTCAGCAATCTTCGGCTCCAGGTAGTCTGCAAGCTTGTATCCCCTGTCCTTGAAGTCCTGGGGCAGCTCGCGCGACAGCCCTCCGAGGCGCAGGTTGACATAGAACATCCTGCTGCCTGTCATGTCTTCCAGGTACTTGAGCACTGCGGCCCTCTCCCTGAACGTCCACATGAAAAGCGTGAACATCTGGCCAAGGTCGTTGGCGAACGTGCCGAGCCAGAGGAGGTGGCTGGCTATCCTCTGATACTCAAGCAATATGGCCCTTGCGTATTGCGCCGCTTCCTTTACCTCAACGCCAAGCGCCTTCTCCACCGATGCGACATACAGGTCGTCCCATGCCATCGGTGCAGCGTAATCAAGCTTCTCCGTGTATGAGGGGTTCTGCATGTACATCCTGGTCTCCATGAGCTTCTCCACGCCCCTGTGCAGGAAGCCTATGTGCGGCTCCACATCCTTTATCGTGTCGCCGTCAACATCGACAACGAGCCTCAGGACCCCGTGCGTGCTCGGATGTATTGGCCCTACGTTGATCCTCATGATTGCCATTCTATCGCTTCTTGTAGTCTGTGCCCCACTGATAAGCCTTCCTCAATGGATAGATCGCGCCGTTCCATTCCTCCAATAGCAGCTTTTTCGTCTTCCTGTTGGTGAACTTTATCCCGAACATCTCTGCCGCCTCGCGTTCGTACCAGTTTGCAGAAGGGTATATGTCCATGACACTCTCTATCTTAGGCGCCTTGGCGTCAATCTGCACCTTGACGAGCTCGTCCTGGTTCTTCGATGTGCTGTAGAGCACATAGTCCATTTCCATGTGGTCCGCATAGTCCACTGCGAATATGAACTTGAGGACTTCATAGCCTGAAGTCTTCAGCCCTTCTAGGGTTTTCAGTAATACTTCTCTCTTTATCTCCTGCACTTTTACCACCTACCTTTTCCTGGAGCTTCATGAGCGCGCCGAACAGGTTCTCGGGCTTTGGAGGGCATCCGACCGCGTACACATCTACAGGAAGCACCTGGTCTATGCCCTTTATTATGTTGTAGCTCTCCCACCACGGCCCTCCAGATGTCGCGCATTCCCCGTATGCTACCACGTATCTCGGCTTGGCCATCTGCTCGTAAAGCCTCTTTATCCTTGGGACCATCGACTTTGTGACCCATCCCGCGACTATCATCACGTCGCACTGCCTCGGCGTGCCCCTGAATAGAAGATATCCCTTCCTCTCAGCGTCTATCCTAGATGCGCCGAAGTCCATAAGCTCCATTGCGCAGCATGCAAGGCCGAACTGCAGAGGCCAGAGCGAATTCGTGCGGCTCCAGTTGACCATCCTCTTGGCTATCGCCTGCGTCGCGTCGCTGAGCTTCGTGAACATGACGTTGTTGTTCATCTTGTACTTCTTGAGCGAATCCATGGTGAGCTGCGTCATCTCCGCCTCCGCATTCATCAGTTCTTCCTGCGTATACGGCGCTTCTTGTGCATCAGGCATTTCTACCACATATCAACTTATAGCTTATAAACACGAATATCAGCGAGAATATCGGCAGCGTTATGTAAAGTATGTCTGTCATGTATGCTATCGACCCTGAAGCCACAGACCAGACAAGCATTATAACTGCCACTATCTCGAAAGGCAGGAATGCCGTGAAATACGGCAGATATTCATTGTCAATGTCGCGGCTGCTCCCAGTGGTAGCTTCTGCGCTTTCATATGGGGCATTCTTCGCCTTGTTGCCTGGAACCCTTGGCCTCAGCAGTTTTGATGTTAGCAAAAACGCCCCAGGTATGAATAGGGCGAAGGCGATAAAGAATATCAGCGCTATGTATGTGTAGAGCATTGTAAAGCCATCGGTTTTATACCAATAACCAGTTACCCTTTATTATTTTTTATTAGTTTGTGTGCATAGCTTATTTCAGTATACGCAAAAGGATTGAACATATGGCTTATCTAGTGTATTCGAAGGGAGATGGATTTGCCAGGAGAGTCGCCGAGATGCTCAGGAAAGACATGGGATTCTCCGATGCACCTGACATCAAAGGGCTGCGGCATTTCGCCTCAGGAAGCGTGGACATGCTAGAGCTAGGCAGCAGCCCGGTCTACGCTGATTGGCTCGACGGAATCGGCGCTGACGAGATTGTGTTCATTAGCAGGCACTCGAGCGCAAAAGGCATCATATCGTTCACAGCGCATGCAGAGGGCAATTGGAACGGGAAGAACGACCTTGGCGGAAAGCCGCATGCGCTAAGCGTCGCTTCTCCAAGCCTGATGGTATCGTTCCTGAAGGCCATGAAGGGATTCGCAAGTGGAATAGAGGTTGTGTATGAGGCTACGCACCACGGTCCACTACTCAATACGCCTTCCTGCTTTGTTGAGTTGGGGCCTGACGCTGTGATAAACGAAAGCGACAGTGAGGAGCTGCTGCGCAAGCTCTCCCGAGGCGTGTATGCGATGCTATATGATAATAGCGCCGAATATGATAAGGTGGCAATAGGAATTGGAGGCATGCACTACTCTGCGAAATTCACCCGATATGCGCTGGAGGGCAAATACGCTTTCTCGCATATTATGTCAAAGTATTATGTAGATGAGGTGGACATGCTGCAGGCTGCAATAGATAGAAGTGCAATCAGGCCCGACACTGCTGTCATAGAATGGAAAAGCATAAATGCTGTGTCTAGAAATAGGATATTGGCAAAGCTTGAAGACCTGGGCATGGACTATGAGAGGGCTTGAATTGCTTCTTGCAGGTATTGCTGTCGTGGTGCTAGCTTCAGGGATGCCGAATGCCCAATACTGGTTCCAATCTGGGGCAATAGGCTCGCAAAACGCTTCGTTCAACAACGGCGTGAGTGCCTTAATACAGACCATATATCCACAGAGCGACATCAATGGGTCTTTCGGATTTTGGATAGGTGAAACGTTGAGCAACGGCGCGTTCGCGCAAGTTGGGTATGAAGTCCCGAATGCAACTGCAACCTATCCAGAATCATGCAACACGTCAGGATGCACGGGAAGCGTGACATTATATGCGGGCATACCAACATGGTTCTGGGAATATTTCCCTGCCGGTGGACCTAGCAGCGGTTTCTATGGTAGTGTGGGCCAGAACGATTCTGTAGGACCCAATGGGAGCTTCAATAGATTCTCCTTCAAATCCTTTGGCAATACCTGGTACTTCTACATGAATGGCAAGGTACTCGGCAGCGTAGATTTGGGCACGTCAAACTCTGGAGCGTTCTCGCCAACTGCATTCGCCGAGTATGCCGATACGTATGACAACAGTGCCTACATGAAACCAGTCATATTTAGCACCCTCAGCATATACAAGAACGGCATACTCCAGCCAGTGCCTGAGGCGCATACATATGTAGGGTATGGAAAGGGAAGCGATACTGCATTGCTGAATCCGTATGGCGTTGAGGAGATAGGAAACAGGGTGAACTATTTTGAAGTCGGGTCTGGCCTGCCACTGTACAACGGCACGGTCTTGTGGCGGGAAGGGTTCTACCTGCATATTGATTCGCAGTATAATGTTTCAGGAGCAGGGGAGTATATGTCAGCTTCACCTGTAAGGATAAGCGCGCCGCAGAGCATAAGTCTCGGAGCAAATAAGAGAGCCCTATTTGTCGGATGGAAGGGCTATGGACCAGGCTCATACACAGGCAGCTCTGCTAACATGACGGTCTACATGGCTGGCAATATCACTGAGCAGGCAGAGTGGAAGACGCAATATTATGTGAATGTAACCACGCCATATGGGACTGTATACGGGAGCGGATGGTATGATAATGGAAGCGTTGCTACATTCTCGGTATCGAATCCAGCGGTAACAATAGGGTATGGAGCGAGGGCAGATTTCTCCGGATGGAGCAATGGCGCGAAAGCCGCCTCTTCCACCCTAGTTGTTTCGCATAATCTAAACTTAAATGCGGAATGGAAGATACAGTACCAAGTATCTACTAGCACGCAGCATGGCAATGCGTACGGAAGCGGATGGTATGATAATGGAAGCGTTGCACATGTGTACCTGAGTGAGCCGTACATTTATGTCAATTCTTCGGCAAGGATAGCATTCGTATCATGGAGCGGCATGTATGCGAACAGCAGCATAAACGTGACAGTTACGAAGCCGCTATCGCTCAATGCGGAATACAGCAAGCAGTACCTTGTCGATATATCCACGCTCAACAGTTATGGCAAAGGCATAAATGTGACCAGCTTCAATTCGTCTTTTGGGATAATAAACACAACGCCGTACATAGATGCAGGAAGCACATTGTACTTGTTCTCCGCATATTATAGGGGAGTGCATATGCCTGTCAATTATTCGTACTACATATCTGCGCCGATGAGCATCAACATGACACTGCCAGTGTATGATGTTGCAATACACACCATGAGCTTTCTGGGTACACCAGTAAACGCAACTGTGAGCTTATCTTTCTACAACGGTACAAGCCTGAATTTCAGCACAGGGGCAGGAGGCAATCTAACTCTGCACAATGTTCCGCTTGGCTATGCATATGGCTATGCAAAATATTTGGGCTTCATGTCGCCCGTATACGCCTCTGGGGGCAGGGCCATAACCCTGTTCTTCATGAGTAGGCTGTTCGCAGCCTTAGTGGCCGCGGCGATAATCGTAATTGTGGTACTTATTGCGCGCCTGAGGAGAGGCACGAAGAAGCAGAAAAGAAAAGGCTGATGCTGCCAACTGATATTTATGTCAAACAATGTCTTTGGCTCATTTTTGAAGGGCCATGAAAGCTTTACCGAGATACAGAAGCTCTCCATACCGCATATAACAGCAGGGGAGAACTGCCTAGTCATAGCCCCGACGGGCTCTGGGAAGACCGAAGCCGTAATGCTGCCGATTCTGGACAGGGTATCGGAGTATAGGGGAAGCACAGGCATACAGGTTATCTATATAACGCCGCTTCGTGCGCTTAACAGGGACATGCTCAAGCGCATGGTGGATATGTGCAAGAGCGAGGGCATAACGATTGGAGTAAGGCATGGAGATACAAAGCAGAGCGAGCGCATTAAGCAGTCAAAGTCGGCGCCCAACATAATCATAACCACCCCTGAGACTCTGCAGAGCATGCTTGTTAATAGGCATTTCAGGAATGCTTTGAAGAACTTGAAGGCAGTGGTTGTAGACGAAATTCACGAAGTGTATGGCACTAAGAGAGGCGCGCAGTTGAGCCTCGCTCTGGAGAGGCTGGAGGGGCATTCGGAGGGCTTCCAGAGAATAGGCATAAGTGCTACCGTAGGCAATCCAGACACCGTTGCGAAGTTCCTATGCGGAACGAGGGATTATTCTGTCATATCCTCGACTGTGAAGAAGGGAATGGAAGTCAGGATAGAGATGCCTGACAAAGAAAACTCTGGAGTAGGGAGCGCAGCGGAAAAATTCGGCCTCGACAAGCAGTCTGCTGCACGATTATCCAGAATAGCGGGCCTGATAAAGGGTTCCAAGTCAACCCTTATATTTGCGAACACGAGGCAGGTAGCAGAGGCAGTAGGAAGCCGCCTGAAATATATGGACAACGAGCATAGCTTCGGGGGCATAGGCATACACCACGGCTCCCTTGACAGTGATGAACGGGTCAATATAGAGAACAACTTCAAGGAGGGGATGATAAGGAGCGTCATAGCAACCAGCTCGCTTGAGCTCGGAATAGATATAGGCAGTGTGGACTTGGTACTGCAGTATGGATCCCCAAGGCAGACTCTAAGGCTTATACAGAGAGTAGGAAGGAGTGGGCACAGGGTAGGCAAAAAATCCTCCGGAGTCATAATAGCCAACAATCCCATAGACGCAATAGAGTCGATAGCAGTAGCAGACAATATGGAGAAGGGCTTGATAGAGGAGCCGAAGGTAGAGAGCAATGCGCTTGACGTACTCATGCACCAGATATGCGGCATGTGCCTCGACAATGCCGAGGGAGTAAGCAAGGCGGATGCGCTCAAAACGATAAGAAGATCGTATG
>JAJYTM010000027.1 GCA_021793035.1 Microcaldota archaeon | reverse complement strand
TATGTATATTCCATTTCCCTTGATCTTGCAGTAGAACAGGTTGATGTTTTTGGAGTCATATATCTCTACCCCCATGCCCGTATCGTTTATCACGCTGCTGTTGCAGGCTATTGTTATGTTGTCCCCGTGTATATACGTCCCTACTGCGCATGGCGCAGTGTATAGGATTGGGAGGGCCGGCCCGCCCAACGGGCGAAGCGCTCCGTTCACCATAGTATAATAACCGCTTTGGTTGACTATGTTTCTCGGATTGGTCTCGTTGAATATGCTGCTGCAATACCCTATGCCCTGGCTGAATGAGGGAGTAGTAGAATCCTGTATGTAGCTCACCCTGCCCCCATCAGCAGTGCCGTTTGCTATAGTTATCGATGAGTTCAGACCCACCCCTAGCTTCGACGTATAATTGAATATGTACGTCTTTGGCTGGTTGGGCCTGGGAGTAAAGCCCGCAGGAGGGAATGTCAACAAATCGACGAAGCTCGCATGCGAGCCGATACTGGTGTTGAAT
This sequence comes from Microcaldota archaeon, assembly GCA_021793035.1. GTDB lineage: Archaea > Micrarchaeota > Micrarchaeia > Micrarchaeales > Micrarchaeaceae > JAMCYB01. The sequence goes on along the minus strand of JAJYTM010000027.1, from coordinate 7,723 downwards.
GGGTTGACGGAGAACCCCTGCATGGAGTTGTACCTGTATATGTGATAGTTGAATGACCAATTCATATCCTGGGGCGGTATGGACAGCAGCCATCTTATGGTGAACATCCCATCTGCTGCATTTGGCACGTATCTGAAGTTGAAATGAGGGTATATCGGCTGTATGTACAGCGGCGTTATGTTGATATTCGATGTCATGTTGACTCTGAACATAATCAGCTGATCGTATGCGAAGAATGAGTATTCCACATTATACGGGCTGTAGTATGTTGTAGATGTTGCGTTTATTGTATAACTTGGCAAGGCGTAGGTCTTGCTGCCGTATATGGTTCCGTAGCTCGTATTTATCGGGTTCTGCGACAGGTATATTGTCGAATTCGTCTCGTTATATATGCCGAAAGGCACTCTCTTTTTCAATTGCTGGATGATTCCCAGTATGTGGGGCGAGAAGGAGGTAGCCATCTGCAACTGCGTGTTGTTTATCGGCACGGTGTTGTTCATTGTAGGCAGTATATAGCTGTAATGAGTCAGTTGGTCGCCCCATGTTTTTGACGTATTGAAGCCTTTTGGCTCATATACATTTACAGTCAAAAAGTAGCCTACAGTAATATTGGAGTACATGCCCGAGAATACAGGGTTGAACGAGGGGCTATTGGAGCCCATTATATCCAGCGATGCATGCGAACCTAGTTCAATCGTGGGTTTGTTGAATGAACAGTTGTATATTCTGTCGTTATGGTTGTTTCCCAGAAGGAAGATGTTCGAAGCGTTTGAAAGCATTACATTATTGCAATAGAGGCTTGCATTGGCTATGCCGCTCGAATAAGTTATATTGTAAGCCTTGCACGCAGCTGGGCTGATGCTGTAGTTTGTACCAGATGTGCTTATCGAGATGTTGCAGCCACTAAGGGTAGATACAGGAGCATGTGCTGCAGTTGCTGTTCCACTGAAGAATGCCAGCATCAAAACAACTCCGTATATCGCTTTCAGTCCGCCCATCGCCATCACTGCATTGTTTTACATTAGCGTATAGGAAATAGAATTCTTAAATATCTATCTTTCGGCAGTTAGGCCGTCATAGGGCCTTGTTGAGCTCTTCTCCATCTACAACAAGCCTGTATTTGCTCATTATCTTGTCCCGTAGGTCGTCCTTGCCGGATGATTGCACGCTCTTTGAAAAGCTGCTTACCAGATCCTTCAGGGCCTTGCCGGATATCCTGTGCAACGAGCCCTCGGCTATTACCTTGTCTATATCGCGTGAGCCTTTTGAAAGGGCCTTTATGACCTCCTCGATAGCCTGCTTCGTTATTGTGCCGTCATCATATCTTTTGAAGACCGCGATGATGTCCTCGTCATGTATCGAATCTACGGCATACCCCTTGCGGCGCAGCTCCGTCATTTTCTGCAGCAGGACCGAAGCTATGAAACGCTTGTCTGCAGATGTGCTGCCTGCGACGGCCTTGTAGAGCGGCAGCTTGCCTGAAAGTATGAGTGCATTTGCAAGCTGTGCGTCTTTTAGGTCCTTTGACAGCGTGCTTATCTCCTGGTCCAGCCTCGGGGCACTTTTTTCTGCAGAAGCCAGCGCATCCTGGTTTATCTTTATTGGCTTGATGTCCGTTTCAGGATACATTCGTGAACCACCCGGCAATGGGCGTAGGAATTTCGTTGTGTATCTCTGGTCGTTGACTGCGGCCCGGGTTTCCAGCGGAACCCCGGAAAGCGCCTGGAGTGCCCTGTCCCTTGCTATGGCTATTGCCTTCTGGCACCTGGCCTTCTCGGCTGCTATCAGTATGAACGAATCAGTTTCAGATATGCCGAGGGCTTTCCTTATGCCTTCGAGCTCCGATGGGCTGAAACCGTATTTGGTTAGGTCTTCATCGCTGTGTATTATGCCCCCGACGCCTGCCATTTTAGCGTAATCGCTTATCTCTGTGCCGAGCCTTCTTCCGGGCAGTAGCTCTGAGCCGAGCACCCCCCTGAAGCCCTTCATGCCGAAGCCCATGACCGCCCCTCCACTCTCCATGCCTTTCTTTATTATGCTCGCGTTGGTGCTTTCGAACAGCTGCGACAGGTCTGCTATTTCCATGACGCTTGCGTTCCTTCCTTTGAGCACATCTACTATCTTGAGAAGGTTCTGCTGCCTGAGTACCTCGTTCTCTATATATTTGTCCATGAAATCCAGGTCCTGGAGGCCCTTTATCTCTACCCTTGCGCCGCCTTTTATCGATACGTTCACGTCCTGCCTTATGGTGCCTATGCCCCTCTTCACCCTCCCCGAAAGGCGCAGCGCCGTGCCTATATACAGCGCCGCCTTCTTTGCAAATTCTGGCGTGGGTATGCCAGGCCCCGTATCTATCTCTACTAATGGTATGCCCAGCCTTGATGTATCGTAGGTTATTACATTGTTCTCCGTATCCGCTATGCCGCTTGATTCCTCTTCGAGGCTCATGTCCGTTATATCCACCGGCACGCCGTCGATAGCTATCCTGCCGCCCCTGCCTATCAGGACGGTCCTTTGAAAGGCGCTAGGATCGCTCCCGTCCACGACTTCCTTCCTCATGGGCTGCAGCTCGTCGAAGACAGGCATGCCGAACGCGCTTGCTATGGACAGGGCGATTGAAAGGGCATCCTGGTTTATCTCATGCGGCGGCTCCTCGTCTATGTCAACCAGGCAGCTGCTGTTCCTATATACTTTGTACCGGAATACCCTCTGCCTGCTCTCCTCAAATCTTGCCGATGGGTCTATCACCCCGAGCTCGCCTGCCACAGCCCTCTGCTGCCTGTCCACGTGCGCGTATTCGACGTCATTCTCGGGGTTCGTAGAACACCTGCAGAAGAGCTTGCTCACGGTGTCCAGGCGCTGATGTATCTCCAGCCCGCACATGAACCCTATGCCCTTGTAGTGATCCATAGTCTTATCTTCCATCAATCATCACTTCTGCTGCTTCTGGCTCTGCTGCTTATCCAGCCCTTTCATCTCGAGCCCCAGCTTCGCCACCTTGTATCCAATGCTGCCGAACACAAAAAGGACGAATATTGCCAGCATAGCGTAGAACAGCGACTCCGAAGGCAGCGCGCTCGACAGCGCACCGGCAAGCGCAGCGCCTACCGAGTTGGCCGATGTGTTATTCAGAGATATGGGCGCAGGAGGCTGCGATGACAATGCGAGCATATGCGCATAAAGCGAATACGCTTCATAGAATGTAAAGAGCAATATCACTACCCCTGCCGCGAACACCACATTCCCAACCTTGCTGTTGTATGCCATGCTTATCCCTCTTCATCGATAAAATCATCATACTCGCTCCTTGCGCCTATCTCCCCAACAAGGTTGGCTGGCAGGAGCTCCCTTGCCTTTGCTGCATCGTAATTGCCCAGGAGCCAGCCGAGCTTCACGTATGCTGTCTCGGGGGTCATGTCCTCGCAGTATATCGCTCCCGCGGAGCTCATCAGCCGCAGGTTCCTATAGACGCTGCTGTTGACACGTCCGTAGATGCACTGCGATGTGATTCCTATGACTATGCCAGAGTCTGCAGCCTCCTTTATCTTGGGCAGCCACTGGTATTCCTGGTGCGAAGTAGATACAGGTGCGTGGCCCAGGCCTGTGCCCTCTATGATTATGCCCCTGTATTTTTTGCCCATGTAAAAGTCCATAATGTCAGGCTCGGAATCGGGGTACGCCTTGACTATCGCGACCTTGGGTTCGAACTTCGTCTGCGCATGCACTTCCTTATTCTCGGCCTGCACCTTCCTGTACTGCGAATTGTACCTTATCATTCCGCCCTTGCCTATGTATGCAAGCGGCTTGCCGTTTATGGCCCTGAAGGCGTCGCGGCGCGACGTGTGCATCTTCCTGACCTTCGTGCCGCGCATGTATGCGCATTCGTCATCGGAGCTTGTGCTGTGCATGCATACCCCTACCTCTGCTATGTCGGACTGGGCCGCTGCATATGCCGAGCACACGAGATTCATGAACGCATCGCTTGAGCCCCTGTCGCTGCTGCGCTGGGAGCCTGTGAGCACCACCGGGGCGTTAAGGCCCTGGAGCATGAAGCTCAATGCGGCAGATGTATAGTGCATAGTATCGGTACCATGCGTTATCACCACGCCCTTTGCGCCTTTGTTGAGCGCGTCCGCAGTATCCTCCGCCATCTTCTGCCATTCTAGGTAGGACATGTCTTCGCTGGCTATGCTGAACAGCGGCTCTATGACTATGTTCGCAATCTTGGAGACTTCAGGAACATCAAAGAGCAGCTCTTCCGGTTTGGTCAGCATGTACACCCCGCCCGTCTTATAGTCTATCCTGCTGCCTATGGTGCCTCCAGTATATATCATTGATATGCGGGGCAGGTCCTTCTGCCCTGCGAGCTTGACCTTGGGGAATTCTATGGGTGTGTTAGGGCCCTCAAGCTTCTCCAGCTTCACCTTGGAAAAATTTATCCCTATATTATACCCGTTCTTCAGCTTTATGATAAGCACATCCGGGTCGTTGTACTCGGTACTGGGCATAAGCTCGCCGTCCGTTGATGTGCCGTTGTAGCTTATGCGCACCTTGTCCCCTACGCTTATCCCGTTGGCCTTGAAATAATCCATTATCTTGTTGCCGTACATTCAGATACCCCTTACCGAGCCGTAAAGCGCATTTGCCGAAGCGGCATATATGTGTGCCCTTATGGAAGTGCCCAAAGCGATGCCGGCAGCTTCAGGCAGCACTACCTGCTTGTACGAGTCCGTTTTGCCGTTCAGCGAATTGTGGCCGTTTTCTGTTAGAAGCGCGTTTACCATCTTCCCCACGTATTCTGCATTTATGCCATTCTGCACTTCGCGCACAAGCCTGCTCAGCTCGGAGCTGCGCCTTTTCACCGTCTCTGGATCCAAAGGCTTCAGTCTTGCAGCTGCGGTGTTAGGCCTTGCGCCGAAGCGGGAGATGTTGGTGATATCTGGCTTTATATCCCTTACCATTTCCATGGTCATGTCGAAATCATCCTCACTCTCTGTTGGGTAACCTACAATTATATCTGTTTCTATTGAAATTCCGGATACGCCTTTCCTCAGTTCCTTCACATATTCCTCAAATGACTCAACAGAGCACGACCTTCTCATGTCGGAAAGCACCCTGTTGCTGCCAGATTGTATTGGTATGTGTATGAACCTGTAGAACCTGCCATCCTGCATGGCCTCGATGAGTTCGTACATGTAACGGTGCAGGTGCTCCGGGTTGAGCATGCCTATCCTTACCTTGAAGTTCCCCCGTATCTCGGCAATCCTTTTCATGAGCTTCGCTATGTCCGTCTTCCTGTCGAAGCCGTAGGCGCCTAGGTCCTGCGATGTAATCTCTATCTCCTTCGACCCGCTTCCCGCGCAGTATTCAACAGCCCTGGCAATTGTATCTTCGGGGAAGCTGTTGAGAGGCCCTCTGGCCAGCTTGGTCTCGCAGAACGTGCAGTTGCTCAGGCAGCCCTCGCTGGCCGGCACGCGCGCCACCACGCTGCCGGTAGGCCTCAGCAGGCCTGCTTTGTCTATTCTCCGCCCATCTGAGAATGCCGAGGAAGCGCCTTTGTCAATGGATAGCAGGGCTTCTGCTATCCTGTCCGTATTTGAAGTGGTCACTATGGTAGCATCGGGAGCATGCTTGGCTATCATATCGCGGTTGGCGCTCGCCATGCAGCCCGTTACAACCACTCTCTTTCCTGCCTCGACAAGCCTGTCGAGCGTATACAGTATCTTCTGCTCGGTCTGTTTCTTGACCGTGCAGGTATTCAGTACAATTGTGTCGGCATCCTCTTCGGAAGCGGCTATGCCTATGCCCGCTGCCTCGATCATGGAAGCCATTATGTCGCTGTCCGCGCGGTTGAGCGTGCAACCGTAGGTTTTTATATAGGTTTGCATGGTAAACAACTATAGTATAATTATTTATAAACAAATAAATAAAATGTATAAGGCTCGTCTACCGGTGGGCATACATATCGCTTCGCCGGTCTGATGCTTGAGAGGTGTTTATCTGGCAATGCTTTGTGAAAGGTGCAGGAAAGAAATATACAAGTATGTTGTATGCAATTACTGCGGAAGAAAGATATGCAATGACTGCATGAAGAGCTCGCAGCGCGCAAGCAAGACCAACAGGCTGGTCATATGCAAGGACTGCTGGTCGGACATGAAGAAGAGGAAGGCCTACAAGAACAAGGTCGCGCTTGCCGAAGTGTCTGTAACCACCCAATAATCGTCTTTTTGCCATTGCATGGGCTCATGCCCATGCACGTTCCTTCTTATGCGCTATATCGATTCGAAGGCCTTATATGAGTTCGACCTGGTGCTTATCTCGTCCTTCAGCGCAGCCGCCAAAGCATCAACCTTAACGCCGTATTTCTGCTTGCCTTCAAGGTTGCGCACGGATATGCTATTCGCCTCCTTCTCCTTGCCCCCAACTACTATTATGTAAGGTATGTTGTGAAGCCTTGCGTCCCTTATCTTGTACTCCAGGGTTTTGTCGGATATGTCGATGTCTGCCCTGATCCCTGCCTTGCGCAGCGCTTCGTGGACGGATATGGCGTAATCGTTTACCGGCTCCGATATGGATATCACTATTGCCTGGATGGGGGCGAGCCAGGCCGGGAACTTGCCGCCGTAGTGCTCTATCATCACGCCAAGGAAGCGCTCCAGCGAGCCCAGTATCGCCCTGTGTATTATCACCGGAGTGTGCTGCTTGCCGTCCTCGCCTGTGTATTCGAGCTTGAAATTGATGGGAAGCTGGTAATCCAGCTGTATGGTGGCGCACTGCCATATCCTTCCCATGGAATCCTTCACGTCGAAGTCTATCTTCGGGCCGTAGAATGCACCCTCCTTCTCCTTGACCTCATATTTCATGTGGTTGTACTCGAGAGCGTTCCTCAGCGCTGATTCCGCCCTATCCCAGAGCTCGTCGCTTCCCATGTGATTGTCCGGCTTTGTGGAAAGCTTCGCGGTAAAGCTCATGTTGAACGTGTCGTAGGTCTCCCTTATCATCTTGAGCAGCAGCACTATCTCCGCCTCTATCTGGTCCTCCCTTGCAAATATGTGCCCATCGTCCTGCGTCATCTCCTTTACCCTGAACAGGCCGCTCGCTACTCCGCTGAGCTCGCTCCTGTACAGCCTGTCGAATATCGCGGTCCTGAAAGGCAGCTCCCTGTAGCTCCATTTCCTGGTCTTGAATATCAGTATCGATGACGGGCAGTTCATCGGCTTCAGGCCTACGTCGCCCATTGACGATTCGAACATGAACATGTCGTCCATGTAGTGGTCGAGATGGCCGCTCACTTTCCATAGGGCTATGTTCGCCATTCCTGGGGTGGATATCTCCTTGTAGCCGTATTCCGATTCCTTGTCGCGCATGAGGCCCTTGAGCTCGTTGTACATTATCAGGCCGTTCGGATGCCAGTACACCATGCCCGGCGATACCTCCTGGAAGCTATACAGGTCGAGGCGCTCGCCTATGGTCCTGTGATCAGCATCAGGGAGGCCGGACCAGTCAGACTTCTTTACTATGGAAACGTCTATCCTCTTCTCGCCCACCTTGGCCTTCGCCCTGCCCTTCTCTGCAGGCTTCGCCGAGTTGCCGTAGCTGTGCGACTGCTCTGATAGAGGATGACCCTTTATGTCAAGGCTGAGCTGCTTGTTCCATCCGAATGGCGCGGATATGACTTCCATTGACTCGCCCGCATGCTCGCCCGCATAGCCCTTCATGAACT
>JAJYTM010000026.1 GCA_021793035.1 Microcaldota archaeon | reverse complement strand
GGCCTTAGCCGGGGGTCGGACCCGGTCTAGAAGATCCACAGTCTTCCGTGCAAGCCGTTACACCACTAAGGCCACGTAGGAATCGCGTCGGTTTTTAGCCGCAGTCTACTACCTCGTATATATTGGGATATGAATCTTTATATATTGTAATGATGCTCCCTTCTAAGCTGGTGTTTATGCCGTCAAGCCTCGCAGAAGCTGCAAGCTCCTCATAGAAGCTTGCAAGGCTGCTCTCATTCATGCCTATGCACTGAGAAGCGGAAAGCCCCAGGGCCGAGACCTCCTGCATGTATGAATAGCTCATGTATGCGTGCTGTGCCTCTGTGCTATAGCCAGCCTGGGTGCTCAAGGCGAGCAATGCAGTGAGTGCTATAACCGCCGATACTGCTACAAGCACCCCGAATGCAGCCAAGCATATCATCCTGCGCAAGTGTATATGCACATTATGCTATGGCCTTCAAGCTCGATAGGCTCGCAAAGCCTATACCTTGAGCTGCATGCCGTTGCATTTCCTGCGTGTGCATCGAGCATTCCTGCATCTATTCCTATATAGCCGAGCCTGTATATCTTCATTATTTCCCCTAATTCTGCATCGGCGCAGGTTCCCCCTCTGATTATGCACTGCGCATAGGATATGTTGCCCTGCACGATGCGGAACATGTCATACGCTGCATTAACCTGTTGTGCAGGGCTTTGATACACTCCTGCAGTATTGTATGCCATGGCAGTTATTGCGGTGCTTGAGAGCACAAGCAGGCTCGCTGCGAGCGCCGCTTCGACTATTGCGGCTTGGAGCTTCATCACATCATCTCAAGTTTATAGTGGAGCCACCTGCGTAAAGCGTTTCATCTGTGGTGTAGTTGTCCAGGTAAACTGTTATATTCGTGAAGTCAAGCGGCGCTGCTGCCGGGCAGGAAAGATAGTGGCTCCCGCTATAATTAATCACGCTGCAGCCACTAGCTGCAGACGTGTTCAAGAATCTTCCCAGATATGTGTTGTACGAGCTTATGCTCTGCTGTATCGAGGAGAATTCAGAGGATCCTATACTAGACCCGTTATAGTAGCCGAGCTTGGCACCGAGTGCCGAACTATACTGCCCATAGGTACCATATGCCCCTATCCCTATGGGATACTGATTCATGTTGTAATCCATAACCTCCATTGACGAAGATGACTGTGCAGACTGCCCATCTACCTGCCCGCCTATTGTGACATTGCCTTTTGTAAGGTTTCCCAGGCGCAAAGGCGCTTCCTTCCTGTTGCTGTTCACCGCAGCCATATACGTTTCGTTGCCATATGCCAGCGATAGCGTCAGATTATACAGGTAGCCGCCCTGTCCTGTTATGTTGCTCGTATACGCTCCAGTAGGATCCTTATAAACGCAATACGTCCTGCCGGTGGAGCCCGCGTCGTAACAGCCATCCGAAAATATTGAGAAATCCCATGCAGCATTACCGCATTGGGCTTGGAACGATAATGGTGTGTACCAGAAGTTGATGTACGTGCAATGCGATGTCTCCTCCAACTTCGGCACGTTATCCTTCCCAGAAAGTGCGTACAGGACCGATTCGTTGCTCTCCGAGAGGGTTGCAGCGGCGTGTGCGGAATTGCCTTCGATGCCTGTGCTGGTGTTTGGCGCATATACGAAAGCGGATTCGTTTATGCTCTCGTATGCGACTGTGCCATCGCTTTCTACTGCTCTGGCTATGATTTTTATGCTTGCATTGCCTGCGAACCTAGGCACTGCCTGGAAGTACGCAATGTACGGCGATAGCGACGCATTGACAGAAACATAAGCAGGCGAGAAGCTGAAATCCTGGGATTCCGGCGTTATGCTCATGTTGCTCGTATTTGCAGGCAATGCGGCTATGACTTCAATGCCGCTGCTCCTGCCCGTATACGCTATGGGCGGCACATACGCATACATCTCAATCCGCACCACAGCATTGCTCTGGTTCGCAGTATAATTGCTCTGCTGCGTTTCGTTTAGGTAGCCATATACCGCATCTACCTGCGTGCCTATGTGCCCATACACATATACGAATGTGGCACTGAGGCCCGCTACTGCTGCCAGTATCATCAGGAATTCAATTGATGTCTGTGCTTTCATTGATCTCACCCTCTATATAATAAACATCCCCGTTGACTATGGCCAGCCTCAAGACGTTTGATGGAACATCACGGCTGGGGTGTGCCGGTGCTTCTGCCACCGTATAGTTTGGGCCTAGCAGATCCGTGAGCATGCTGTCCAATGCGGACGCGTTGCGCCATTGCAGTCCCATCGCCTCCTGCAGCTTTGTGTTGAAGAGCACTGTTTCGAGCGTGCCTTCAGTGTGCACGCGTATGGCGTTATCGCCGTTGAGAGCGGCATATGCAAGCAGGAATGCGAACGGCAGCATGATAGCTATGGCAGCCAGCATGTCAAGCCCGGACAGATAAGCCGTATATCGCGTAGCCATGTTATCAACCACCGCTAAGCCCCATGGTACTGGTGGATAAACCCAGATACTGCCCTTTCTGCTGCACCAACGCCCTGAGCCAATCCCTGGGCTGGCGAATTCATTGACCTATACATCCCAATATACGCGCCAGACAACAGCACTGCGAAGAGCAGGCATATTGCAAGCGATACCTCAATGTCGATAAATGCCTGCAGTCTCATCTAGACACCTGATAGAGTATACGAACCGTTCAGGTTCATTGCCAGCAGCAGCTTGGTCATCCTGCCGCCCTGCCTGCAAAGCTGCGCTTCCAGGTGCACATCGCCTGGCATGCCGGTGTCGTTAGGGCATATGCCTGCAGGCACTACCGCATAGAAAGTGCTGCTATAGTAGAGCATGTGCGCTTCTATAGCCGCTATGAAAGCCTCTCTCAGGGCAGAGCCGCTTCTCGATGCCAGCATGTGGTCAGAGTATGCATACACTGAGAGCGAAACCGCTATCGAGGCAATGGCTAGGGCCATGTAAACCATGAACTCGAAAGACATCTGCGCTTTCATCCACGCACCTACTTTGCGGAGCCCGTCAGGTTGCCCAGCTCCCTGGTGAGTTCGGATATCACGCTCTGGTTTGAGCTGTTCATGAACATGTGCAGCGCCGTCCCTTTCAGCTGCAGCATCATCGCTAACGCCACCACTATTATTATGCTCACAGCCGAGAGTATCATTATGTACTCTATGGAGCCCTGTGCCATATGCCTCCTTCGCAATGCGCGTCTGACATTAATGCATTTTATGCCTCCCATTTTACCACCTAATCAATCATACCAATGACGATGCTGCCATGTTGCTCAGCTCCAATACGAAGCCCGCAATGGCTATCCTCATGCTTATGGATAAAATCCTTGCCGAGATGCCCTTCTCGGAGAATAGCGGTGCGATGAAGTTCACAATCAAAATATAGAGCAGCACTACCGTGCCGAACGTTCCATACTCCAGAGCAGTGATATGGGCGGTGCTCATCCTGAGCACATTCATGCTCAATCCTGCGAATATGGGAAAGAAGATGACACCGCCCATCATCTGGAGCGACCTGAAATTTGCCATCTCACCATCGTGCTTTCTCTTTACGGAATTGTGCTCCTGGCATTCAGCGTGAAGGGACTCAAGGGCGTAGGAGATATCATTGCCGGATCCCAACGATTCGCTTATCAGTAGTGCCGCTGCCTCCAAGTATCTGTGCCTATACTTGCGCAGCCTTTCAAAAGCATTCACAGCGTCGCCAGAAATGCGATACTCGGCAAGCGCATCCCTGAAGTCCTTGTAAAAGGCAAAGTTCCTGCTCAACGATCTCGATACACGCGCTTCGAGCACCTCCACGTTCGCATTCATCGCCAGGTTGTCCAAAAATGCTAGCGTATCCCTCTCAATCCTCTTCCACGGTGCAGAGATGCGAAGCGAACGCCATATGCTTATCAGCAGGCCTGCTGCCAGAAGCGCGGCCGCAGCATAAACGGCATGGTACGCCGAGCATGCAGCAGAGGAGATGAAGATTAATACGAGCACTGCGGCAGCCACATCACTTTTGATATTTGTATCATACATCCAACGACCTGAGTTTATTCTGCAGCGCTGCGTAAGCTGCCGGGATCGCCACCAGCATGGCGAAGATGAAAAGGAACATGACCATGTTCGAATAGTTGATGAGCGAGTACCCTACGAAACCGAACATAGCCATGGAGGGAAGTATCGTGCTGAATAGCATGTTTGCCGATAGGTACTTCTGCAAGCTGCCGTAGGCAACGCTCATATTCAGATTCCTCTCGGCGACAAGCTCCCTGTGCACATCGGATATTCCCGCGCCGAAATCCTTGCCGTCAAGATAGGACAGCAAGTGCGCATACCCTGTATCGGCCTTAAGCCCAATTCTTTTAGCTGGCAGCTGGCTGCCAATTGCGCTTTTCGCGCCCTCGCCGCAGGCAACCATATTCCTCGCTGTTGACATCCGGCTGCGCATGCTTCCCATATCCAGCATATCAATCGCCCTGTCGAGGCTTGCGAGCAGGCTCTTGTGGAGCATTCGGCTGCTTATATAAACATGCTCTAGAAACCTCTCCGCATCATTGTCCATGTCATCATCCGTATTCCTGTATGGCTTCGTCCATATCAATGCCCTTGCCCATGGCTTCAACCAGGTATTCTGCCCTATCCGACAGCTCAGATATCGCCCTTTTCTTGCTTACCACCATCATATCTGCATACTTCCTGAGCACTTTTGACGATTTGATTGCATCTCCAGCAAGATTGCCTTCGGCGAATATATCCGCCTGTTCATAAGCGCTGCTGCCCGTGTTCCGCATGTCCGCCTCGGCCCTTGTCGCCCACCTGTATTCCGCTATCCTGTCTATGCTGCGCTTGTACGCATCCGAATGCTTCATAAACAGGGCTATGTCAAGCGAATGCAGCGCCTCCGGTTCGACCGACATCGGCTTTGTCGTAAGCCTCTCTATGAGTGCATGGCCATCTATATTGCTGTGCATCGTAGCCATGAACGGCACGCCGAGGTTCGCTGCGGAAAATACGCTGCGCGTCTCCGCTCCCCTTAGCTCGCCTATGACTATCCTGTCGGGCCTCATGTGTAATGCATTAATGACCTGCGCCTCAAGGCTAGCTCTATCCTGCTTCGACGAGCCATTGAGATTGACAGAATTCATAAAATTGCTCGAAAGCACGAGCTCGTTCGCTTCCTCCTCAATGACTATCACGCGGTTATACCTAGGGACGAATGAGAGCAGCGACAGCAGCATTGAGGTTTTGCCTGTGGCAGGTGCGCCCGCAACTATGACATTGTATCCCACCTCTATGGCCATCCACATGTAAGCCAGCATATCGGGCGTGGCTGTGCCTTCCTTCAACAGTCTGCCTATCCCAAACCTCTTGCCCCCATTCAACCGTATCGCAAGCACGCCCCCGCCATCCGCCGCCGCCTTGAGCTGTGCATGTAGCCTTGATCCATCGAAAAGCTGCGCATCTATTATCGGCTGCGATTCCGAAAGCTCCTTATCAGATCCTTCAATAAGCCTGTTAACGTTGAACCTGAACGAACTTGCGTCCCTTAGCATCAGGTTTGTCCTGCAGTAGCCCAGCTTTGAATGATAGATATTTATGTTGGCGTTGATCCTGTCGACCATTATCTCTTCTATGTTTTTTGCATCTTCTATGAGTATGCTGAACGGCCCATATCCCGCTACGTCGTGCGCCACCAAGTAGGCTATTAGGCCCTTGCTGCTCGACGAGGAAATCTTCGGGCTTGACATTGCAAGCATGTAAGCATCCTTTATCCTATCAATCAGCACCTTTCCTGAGCCGTACAAATAGTTAGCATTGTTCAGTATCATATCCGCTTTAAGTGCCTCCGCAAGCTTCTCATCAGAGGCAGCAAGCCCCGCCCCTCCTACTGAATATATGGTGGATTTACCATAGGATCCTGCGACCCTGAATCCATTCTCTTCGGATAGCGCTACCCTATCAGGATAATCGCGCGTCAGCCCGAACGTCAGCTTCCTATAGGGCTGTTCCTTGCCCTTTCTCGGCAATACGCGACCCATCAATGTGCGCATGCCAGCAACACCAAAATCCATAGCATCCCTCAGAAGCAATTTACTTTAATACATAATATATACTTAACTACATATATTTATAGTTTACTATAATGCAATAAATTGCATTTGCGTTCACGGCGATAATAGAGCAAAGTTTTTAAATCTTAATATCCAAACGTTTAATATGGTAAAAGTGGATGCACAGAAGGACGCAATATGGGCTTTAAGAAAAGTATTGAGCAGGCCTAATTTCGCTGTTATGGACCTACTGCTTAAGAAATCCCCTAGGACTACAAAGGAGCTCTATTCTATTTTAGAGAAGAAGTTCACCAGGAAGACCCTTATCATAACCTTGAGGGAGCTTTCGCTGGACCTGAATGTTATACAGCCTACCCACATTCGCACTGAGAAGGGCTATGGATTAGGGTACAGGCTTAATCCGAAGATGAAGGACGTTATAAAGACCGCCTATAGGCTGGCCAAGATAATAGACGGAGTAATAAAGGAATAGACCCGTACATCACTTCACGCTTACCCTCTTCTGATCATTGAACATCTCTATTATCTCTGATGTCGATGTCGCATCCTCCGGGCTCTTGTCCCTCCTTATAAAGCCATCCCCCACTATCCTGGGGAACCTGAGTGCATAACCCGCTTTTTCGCCCGATTTATCCTCCTGCATGCCGCATGTGTGCATTGGCGATTTTGTTATCTCATCTGCTTTTACGGTGATGACATACTTTGGCTCCACCCAAAAATCTGGCGTTATGAGCGAATCCACTCTCGCAGGCTTCTGCTTCACTACCGCTTTGCTCAGGAGCTCGTAGAATGCCTGCATGTTTGCTTCTGTGAAACCAGTGCCTATTTTAGATATCGTCTCGAACATGTCGCGCTTCTTATTATATGCTGCGCACAGCAGCCCGCCAAACTTGAATTCGGTCCTGCTTCCTCTGCCTAAGAAGTACCCCACTATGACTAGGTCCAGCGTATCAGACAGCTCGCCCTTGTAGCTGCGCTTCATCTTTATCCAGCTGAACTTCCTAGCTCCAGCGATGTACGGCGCCTTAAGGTCCTTTGCCACTATGCCTTCAAGCCCTCCTTCTACAGAAGTCTCAAAGAATTCCTCCAGTTCCTTGGGCGAAGTGGTGATTATACGCTTCGAAGGAGTTATCATTTTCGCCCCTTTTACGGCGTTCTCAAGCAGGCTCCTTCTGGCCTCGTAAGGCTCTTTCATGAGGTCTTTGCCGTTGAGGTACATTATGTCAAATGCAACGAGGTGCAGCGGCAGCTCCTCTATCTTCTCAGTTATGCCGTGCTTCCTCTTCCTCTGCATGGTCTCTTGGAATGGGAGGAACTCCCCTGTCGCTTCATTCATCCCTAGCGCCTCGCCCTCAAATATTATGTGCTCCTCAGGTATCTCGGTTATTGCTGCCTTGGCTATGTCAGGGAGCATGTCTGTCGTTTCTTCCAGGTTCCTTGAGTATATCTTGACCTTCTTCCCTGATTTGTGCACCTGGCACCTGAACCCGTCATACTTCTGTTCTACGGCGCATTTTCCTCCCATCTTCTTTATTATCTCTTCTGCAGTAGGCAGGCGCTCTGCAAGGGCTGGTCTTATCGGCTTGAACAGGCTGACCTTCAGCGACCTTACCTCAGAGATGCCCTTTTTGGAGAGCACTTCCCCTATATATCCAAGATCGCTGCATATGTTGTATGCATTCTCAAGCTCGGCCTTCGATTCCCTGCTGCCCGTGAATGCCACTGACAAAGCCTCAAGTATGGTCGAGTCCCCAGCGCCGAGCCTCAGCTGCCCTATCGGGTATCTCGCCATAAACTTCGCCTCCTCTGGCGAAGAGCCCGCAAGAAGCTCCGCCAGCATCTTTATCTTTGCATCCTTGCTGCCGCTTCCGGAAGTGGCCGCAATCTTGTTCATTATGCCGTATACTTCCAGTACTGAGTACTTCTTTGCATTCATTCTCCTGAGCTTGGATTGGCTTATGAGCTCCTGCGCCGCTATGCCCATGTCACCGTATTTTTTATAGGCTTTTTCGACCTCGGCCTTGCTCATGCCAGTAGCTACTGCTATCGCTTCCTCAAGTAACTTCTCAGCAACGCCAAAGTCAAGGCCTTCAAAAGCCGGAGCAAGAACACCCTCAGTCATGTATATTATGCTCTTTATCTCATCTGTGTCCGCATTCTTGAATATATCAGCCATTATGTCTATCATCTTGAGCCTGGATGATACATCTTCAAGCTTCTGGTAATATCCTGCGAGTTCGGAGAAGAGCATGCATCACACCAGTAAGGTAATGCCCGTTCATGTTTTTATCCCTTGCGCAAGTTCTCAGGCTCTCGTATTGTCCACGAGCAACATTTTTATACTTTTTATGGCAACCTATCATGAGGCACATGGAAGCTTTTCACAAGGGAAACTCTCAGAGAGAGTTTCATCAGAGGTT
>JAJYTM010000025.1 GCA_021793035.1 Microcaldota archaeon | reverse complement strand
AGCATTCATCTCTGGGCAGCAGAGGCATTTGTCACGCTGATACTGCTGCACCTGTTCGTACAGTTCTCCACATCATCATTCAAGAAAAAGCGGCTGGTGTGGATGATCGGCGGTGCGATGCTATTCCTGGTGTTCCTGGAATTCGCTTTCGGCATAGGGCTTAGGGGCGACTTTGTATCGCAGTGGAATGATATAGCAGGTGCTGATTTATGGAATGGGCTCGGCCTGGGCTATTGGGTGAACCCTCTCAATCAAGGTGCACTGCTTGGGTGGCACATAGCCATAGTGCCGTTGCTGCTCGTAGTGCTGATGTTCACGCACTACATGCTCGTCAAGAACAAGGGGCTTAGCACCCCATACAAGAAGGGCATACCATACAGCATGGTTCCAGCAGACCACAGGGCCATGTACAAGCGCATGGTCTATGTGCTCGTGATAATACTCTTTTTTGCAGTATTCCTGAGAGCACCTTATGTCGCTCCTCTGACCATACAGAGCGTAGCTCAGGAGCACCCAAATACCATGGCCATTACGCTCCTCAACGAGTTCAATTATAGCTCAGGAACCGCAACATATCTAGATACCATAGATCCGTATACTTTCAGCACTAGGGATGCATACGTATTGAAGCCGTATGCTGAGTACGTCAACATATCGCATACGAAGAACGAAGCAGATGCGCTCTTTGCAGAAAACGCGAGCTTGCAGGAGTCTGCCTTGATGTCAGCATATACATATTTTGGGCACAATGGCACTATACAGAATGGTTCCAATTCATCAAATCCGCTGATAAACATAGCCTCGAGGCTTACAGAGCTCGCCCAAGAGGGTGCATACCAGCCCATATTGCAGAGCGAAACAGCAAGCGGGCTCAACCAGACATATGTGATACGCTTCCTGGCCGACACTAAGGTGCTCTATAGCACCGCAACAGAATACGGCCTGAGAACGTCTCAATGGGGGATGATAAGAGCAGGCGGCATATGGTGGCAGATAGGCAGCTATTGGGTCGCCCCATATAACTACCTCGAGATAGTCACTGCAGGCATACCCTGGTGGGGAGACTTGGAGAATGGCGCCATAGGCGCAGTAGTATTCGCCCTGCTTGTTTTTCTCCCTTACATACCCGGATTGAGGGACATACCGGACAAGCTCAAGCTGTATAAGATATTTTGGAACAGGTTCACCATACCCGAAATGAAGAAAAAGCGCAAGGACCAATAGGTGTTGATGATGGTGTTTCACGAAAAATGTGGTACTTTGCTTCGGCGCAAGGAAATTGATGGCAAATCTGTTTTTTACTGTCCAGCATGCAACGAAATAGTGGAGACAAGTAAGGCTGAGGATTCAAGGATAGTGTTTCATGCGCTGCCTAGGCGATCAATACTGGTGCAGCAAGCCAAAGATGCTGAAGAATCAGAGGGCCGCAAAGAGAAGAGCAAGTCTTGACGTGCTATGATACATCTGTACGCAATACCGGGGTTATTATGGGCGATATTAAAGTAATACAGATACGCCCACCCCCCGGCCTAAAGAAGGAAATCACAGCCATAATTAACGAATTTGCGAACAAATACAAAGTCTATCGGGACGTCAATAATAAGAATCCCCACATTACCTTACTAGATCTTTCTTATACGCATTATGCATGCGATTACCTTTTACATAAAATTGGAAGGATGGCTGGGGATTTCAGGCCTTTCAAGGTTCGTATAGACGGAATTGCATCATTCGACAGCCTGGACAAGGAAGCAGGCGCAATAGGTAAAAGGCACAATTATGTAATATACCTGCGTGTCATCGACGACGGTAGCATCTTGTCATTGCGTAAAAAGCTGATAACTGGTTTTGGCGAAGGAAAACTGCATTACAGGAAATTTGTGCCCCACATAACAATATCTCACAAGGATCTTGATAAAAGAGGCTTTGAAAGAGCGCTCAGGGAGTATAAGAGCTTTACATTTAGGCACAGCTTTACCGTTAAAGGTCTGTATTTGCATACATATTCTGGGAGTTCAAAGCCATACGTCAGATATATCAAATTTGGCCGATGTAAGTCCAGCAAGTGCCGTCGATAATTGAAAAAGAAACGGAGACGATAAAAATCTTCAATGCAGCCCAGACCATAGTAACACCCCGGGCCCCTAATACTTATCCGTTGTTAAGCACCTTGGATTCTTCTAGCTCCTTCTTGAATTCATTAACAAATGCATACAGGAATTCGTCCCTATGCTTTGCCATCTTCTTCGCTGATTCTGTGTGCATCCTCATGCTGACTCTCATCAGCCTTTGATAAAACAGGTCAATCGAGTATCTCGATGGTTCGGGTTCCCTGTTCTCGCAGAATGGGTCATCGAGGTTGTAGAATGATTCGGTGTGCATAGGCACGGCGGAGCCGAATGTTCTCATTATGGAAATGGCTCCAGTTGATTCCAGCATATCCGCATCCTGAAGCACCTTTGCCTCCAGCGTTTCTGCTATTAGCCCCTTGGAATAAGAACATACCGATATTGCATATGCGACCTTTTCTATCTTATCTTTTGGATATTCCGGTATTGTCAGTAGCGTTTCCTTGGCAAACCGTGCGCTCTCAACGTGCTCCTTGTAGTAGTCTTCGGTTCCCTTATATACTATGGAATCGTGGAACAGCGCCGCCGGAACGACTATATCTAAGTCTGCGCCTTCCTCATTTGCAATCCTTATCGCAAGGCCCATGACCCTATACGCATGGCCAAAATCATGCGATATATCGTTGTTTAGCTTTTTTTTCAAGGCAGCAATAAGCCGCTTTTCTATGGAGCCGTCCATGTTATCAATATAATAAAGATGCAGCATTGATATTATAATAATAACACGTAATAGAAATTTATTGTTATTTGCAATGGCATAGTTATAAGCTGCTACCCCAATAAATATTAGGTGTATAAATGGTGCGTAGGAAGAAAAATGTAGACCTCGACAGCATAATAAGCGAACATGAGGCTTACGAATCGAGGATTTCGCGTGGCGCAGACAACAACGTACAGCAGTCAAAGGAGCTTATAGGCACGGTAGAGCAGTTCTTCGACAAGATAAGCGTCGCAGCAATAATACTGCAAGGCAGCCTCAAGGTCGGAGATATAATAGAGATAGGCACAGATGAGGAAGCAGTAAGGCAGCGGGTTGCAAGCATGCAGATAGATAGGAAGGATGTCGAAGAAGCTTCTTCTGGTGATTCGGTCGGCATAAAAAGCAAATACCCCGTGGGTGTAGGCAGCCCAGTATACAAGATAGTCAAGTAATTATCGGGCAATCAGGCGATTATAGAGGCGGAATCGGTCAAGCGCTGCACTTTACAGCAACAATTTACCTCCTTACAAGCGTATACAGCGGAGGGTCAGCCCTGCCGGCTAGCATCATGAAGGGCATTCTTGGTCTGTTCATGTTGAATATGTATCCACCTTGCTAGTCGCAGATAAAATATCCAATACCTATTAATGCCTGCATAGGCATATATTTACATAAGCTTTGCTTACACCAATCCTAATCAGAGAAAGATGGGAATATCCATGCCAAAGGTGCAGTTTGAAGTGGATAGGGGAGCTGATAAGAGGATATGCAGCAATCCTTCATATTCCAGATATGTTCTTGGCTATGATCGCTCTATCCCGTTGAGTGAATTTGTTGATAAGATTTATTCGGAGAAGCTTGACGAGATAACTAGGAGCAGGGACAGGCTTCAGGAAAGTTGGGATAAGATAAACGACAAGGTGGCGGAAAGACTAGCAGAGATAATGCAAATCAAGTGGCCCGGCCGGAATGCAATAGGTTTCATGACCATAAATCGCATTTGCCCTAGAAATCTTAAGGCGTGGAGCTTTTATGTGTCATACTTCCTAGATATTGGGGCCCAAAAAGGGATAGTCCTGCATGAGCTTACCCATTTTCTATACTTCGAGAAATGGAAGCAGGTATTCCCAGATTATAGTGAGAGCGAGTTCGAAAAGCCCAATTTAATATGGGAGCTGAGTGAGATACTTGTAGAGCCGATAGACAAAGATAAGGAACTCATGAAACTTGTGCCCAAAACTGCAAAGGCATATAACAGATATTACTCGATAAAAATCAATGGCAAAGAAAGCGTAATCGACCATTTTGCGAAGCTATATGAAAGAGATAGGGCGGATTTCGGCAATATGCTCAGGATAGCATATGAAGAAATTAAAAATATAGGTGTTTTCGACCTTACAACAGACTGAGTGGTAAGGTAAATGTTAAATACATCAGCATAGAAGCACACTTATATCTGCAACGGATGATGATATTTGTGAAGACAGACAAGGATTTGGACAGCATACTGAGCTTCATGCTCAGGGCTGACAAGCTAAAGGAGATTGAAAGAACAGGGTGGCTCATAGCAAAGATTCCGCATCCCGAGCATGATGGAGACCATTCATACAGCACCGCGGCATTATCCTATCTCATTGCAGAAAGAATGGGACTAAATGCGGAGAGGTGTGCAGTGATGGGGCTCTTTCACGACATTAATGAGGTTATAACTGGCGATATAGCAACCAGATCCGATAAATCTCTGCAGACGGTACCCCCTATAATCAAGAGGAAACTAGAACGGCAGAACGAGTTAAAGCTCGCAGCTATCTTGAACAAAAGAGAGAAGAATGCACTTAGGGAGGTCCTGGACGAATACCACGCACAGCGCACGGAGGAAGCAAAACTAGTCAAGCAGGTTGACAAGCTCGACTATATAGTGCAGATAATGTTATACCACAAGAAGATAAAAAGCGATGAGAGAGTCGAAGACTTCTTTAGGACAGCAGGCTGGAGGATGGACATACCTGAGGTCAGGTATATATTCGAAAAGATAAAGAAAAAAGTTTACATGGAGCGCGGCATGCGGCTTCCTAGCGCTTCGGCTTTCCAGAAAAAGCGTTATTGACGAGCGATGAAAATGCCTATACATAGAGTCTTCATAATACACGGCACTAATGGCAGCTCTAAGGAGAATTGGTTCCCCTGGCTCAAGGAAGAGCTCAGCAAAGCCTGTCCAGGCATAGAAATGATTGTACCAGATTTTCCCATTGGCAACGCACAGAGCCTAGAAAGCTGGTTGGGGGTTTTCCGGCCCTACATGGACACGATTACCGAAGACACCGTATTCATAGGCCACAGCTTGGGCCCTGCATTCATACTTTCTGTATTGGAGCGGATCGATAAACGGATACGTGCCGCGTTCCTAGTCGCCCCATTCGTAACAAAGCTCGGAATCGAGCAATTCGACAAGCTGAATAAAACTTTCATAGAGAAGGGGTTTGATTGGGAAAGGATAAGATCCCACTGCCCGGAATTTACGGTATATGCATCTGACAACGATCCCTATGTCAGCATGGACAAAAGCAGGTACGTAGCAGAGAATACTAAAGCCAGATTCATAGTAGTGCACAATGCAGGTCACTTCAATTCTGCATCTGGTTATACAAAGTTTGAGCAGCTTTTGGAGGAATTGAAGAAGGAGGAATAAGGATTAGAGGAAGAAACGCAGAAGCCTAAAAAGAGACTGAAAGCAATAGGCGTTAAATCTGTGTCGAAGAAGCAATATTCAGATAGGTGAGAATGTCGAAACTATCCACAGATGCAAGGAGAAGGAAACTACTTGACCTTGATGTTCATATCGAAGGAGGTGTTCGTGTGATACAGATATAAAAATCAACGTCATAAGGGGAGTTAAGGTATAAATATATGGACATACCCTATAATGTCATCTATCATACAAAGGGTGTTATTTTGGGAATATATAAGAGCAAGGAAGAGGCGAATGCACAAGTTCCTATGCAACCGGAATCGCAGAAACGAGAAGAAATGGGCAGGCATCTGCGCAGGACAATAGAAGTCAATGCTCCAGAAGCGCAAATCAAGAGCGATGATATTGACAAGCCTGTAGTCAAAAAACACACCAAAGTAGGAAAAATTGCTACTGCGGTCGCCTTTGCTGGAGCGTTCAGCATGGTCAGCACAATGCCTTTCACGATAGCGGCTGTAACTACCGGAGCGCTCGGAACAGGGGCTGTTTTTGCTATAGACACGGGTTTGTTTGCGGCTGGTACTGTGTCGGCCTTCGTAGCATATGGGGTGCTCATTTACGAAAGGTTATCACAAAAAATAGGGCATAGGAAGGAGTCAGAAGCATGACCTCAGGTTTAATGTAAAACACCACAAAGAGCCACGCCAAATCTGTATCCCAGGCCTGTTGCAATCGCCAAGAGTGCGCTTGCTTCCATGAGCAGGGGATGCTGGCATGCAGCTATAAAGACCTGGACCCCCAACCATTACCTACTTATAAAATAGTAAAAGCCGCTGCGTGCAGTGCCATTGCACGCCTGTCTCTACCTCCTGGCTAAGTTCATCATCCAGCGCATCTCAATCTTCACTGCAGCCAGCTCCTCTTCTGGTGTAAGAAGACACGAATTAAGAATCAGATTATAGAAGTTGTGGTCCCTGTAATCAACGCCGAAGAGCCTCTTGCCCACGGCGACTTCGTCCTCCTGCCGAGCCGCAAGTATGGCTTCTATCTCTTTGATGGTCTTTCCAGAGTATTCTGGTCTGGTTGCAAGGCGCACGGCACGCACTTCAAGAGGAGCGTGCAGGTAGATTATAAGGTACTCCCTCTTGTCGAATATTGAAGCGTATCTGGTGTCTACTATGTAGCCGAGAAGGGCGTAGTGCTTCAGGTTGATATTGGCTTCAAGCTGGTCACTGTCGGACCTGGACCTCCAATATTCTTCGAATGTGATGTCGCCGCGTGGATGCTCCTCCTTATACTTTTTCCTCCAGTACTCGCCCACCGAGTATACTTTCTTGCCATATTCTGCTGACAGCAGCTCCACAAATGTCGTTTTTCCGGATCCTGGGTCGCCAGAGACTACTATTCCCTGATCGGCGTGCGAAACAGCCACCCTTTTAGCGGTCGTATCATCAACCCTTGCTGAATGTGTAACCATGCGTACCACGATAGATTCTTGCAGTGTTCAGATATTTAGGCATTCTTGAATAGCCATAAATATCCATTAGGGCTAGATAGGATTTCACAAAAGAGGCGTTTGAATGATAAAAATATAAAAGTCAGCTCCCATAATCTGCAATACAATGAATGGAATCTTAGGCAACCGCGGCCGGTAATGGCCTTTTTCTGCATAATCCCGGCAGATGAATATCATGCCGTCTCCGGGCCGAAGCCCAGAGGCAAGCAATAGCAGTATTTTCTTATTACGCTCTCCTCCTTACAAAGGAGCCCCACTTGTCTATTCCCTCCTTTGTGCACGCTTTTTGGATTGCTTTTTCCAGTATGTCTGGGTACTCCTTATATATCTTCACTAAGAGATTAATTTTTTCGTCGTCGTCGAGGTTTGTAATCACCAATCTCTTTTCCTTATAATCTATGAATTCTTTGTCGAGCCTCATAAGGTCATAAAGTCTTTCTCTTAGTGACTCAAGTTCCTCCTGAACCTTGTAGGCTTTGCTAGATACAGCCATACCTATGGCCGTAAATATACCTGATTCAATATCCTCATAGCCGGCTCTCGGGTACTGATATACGCTTAAGCCATTAAAGGTCTTATCCATTGTATTGACAATGTTTTTCAGACTTTCTACCATCTTCGGATCGGCGTCCCTGTGCTCATCATAGATCTTTTGCGCGTCTTTTAGCAAGACTCTCCTTGTAACTCCATATCCGGTTTTTTCATATTCTATTTCCACCATGTTTACACCAATAAACATAATATTATTTCAAATATTTATATATTTCTATTCATAGAAAAAGCTTTATATATGTGAAAATCACATTCGATATTAAACAAGTCTTGTGTTTATGGCTTTTTGCCTCATTCTATAGGTGCGTGTGGACTAAAAGCGTAGGATTTACAGACCTAGGTTATGAGATCTGCGTCTACCATGCATTTCTTCTGAATATAGCCTGAATAGGTCCGTCCTCCTGCTAGCGTTCCTGAGCAAAAAGTCAGTCATCTTGGCTGAGTAGATGCTCCCCCTATATATATTTTTGGCAACGAACTTCATACCGAAACCCATGGCTCGCTTAACTGCATCAGGGGTAATTGCGTTAGTGAGTCTCTCTGTGAAAAATATGCCGCTTCTTGCAAAATCGTAGACTGAATCATAAAACGATTCATCGAGCATTGCTGCAGCATCGGTATTGGTTATATCCGGATGTGTCACTGTCTCCACAAAATACATGTTATACCTGCCTTTCCTGTTGAGAGCGTATACATTGTCTGTGCTTATCTCATAATCAAGCATGAGGCCCTTCTTGGCCTTCTTGAAAAGATTCTCTTTTAGGGCTACAAAATGCCAGTAGCCCAATATATTAAGATTGCCATCAACCAAGTATCTTGAAGAATAAGGGCTCTTCTTAAAGACAGGTACCCAGTTATCATGTGTTCCTTCTTCCTCCTTTGTTATACCTTTCATATTGGCGTAGTCAAGGTAGATCAACCTGTCTAGCAGCGCTTCGTAGCTGTATTTGCTTTTCAGGAATGGCAGGTATGGTACTACTGCGAGGGTATTAAACATAGTATCCCTTTCCGCTACTTACTGCAGACATAACTATGCACAATAGAAAATATAAAAGTCTTTATCAGTACTGAACTCTGAAAGAACTTGCATGTGAGTATAGAAAAGGATTCATTATATCGCTATC
>JAJYTM010000024.1 GCA_021793035.1 Microcaldota archaeon | reverse complement strand
AGTGCACCTCATAAGGGACATGCCGGTAGTAAAGGACGGGAAGATAGTTATAGGCAAGGTGCTGCCTTTCTCGCTGACCTTCGACCATAGGGTTGTAGACGGCGCGGAGGCAGTAAAATTCGGTAACGCGATAAAGGGCTATCTGGAAGACCCCGAGTTCCTTGAAATGCTGTAGGTGTTTTTGATGGTCATGGGTTCTATACCTGAGGACGTGGATATTGCAGTGATAGGAGGAGGCGTTGGGGGGTATATCGCTGCAATAAGAGCCGCTGAACTCGGAAAGAGCGTTGCAATAATAGAGAAGGGCAAGATGGGCGGGCATTGCCTGAACTATGCCTGCATACCCTCAAAGACGCTGATACACATATCCGACATAGTGCATGATGCAAATAATTCTGCAGAATTCGGCATAACCGGGAAGGTATCGGTAGACCCCAAGAAGATGTATGCGTGGAGGATGGGCGTATCGGAAAAGCTGGAGAACGGAGTGAAGTTCCTCTGCAAGGCACATG
This sequence comes from Microcaldota archaeon, assembly GCA_021793035.1. Lineage (GTDB taxonomy): Archaea > Micrarchaeota > Micrarchaeia > Micrarchaeales > Micrarchaeaceae > JAMCYB01. The sequence continues at coordinate 8,304 of JAJYTM010000024.1, read as the reverse complement.
GCATAGATGTTTTCGAGGCAGAAGCAACATTCATATCGGGCAGCAAGCTGCAGCTGACTGATGGCGTCGAGATTGATTTCAAGAAGGCCATAATTGCGACTGGATCAGAGCCGACGGCATTGAAGGGCTTCGAGTTCTCTGATAGGATAATAGATTACAAGAAAGCACTTATGCTGGACTTCATACCGAAGAGCATGAGCATAATAGGGGCAGGATATGTCGCGGTTGAAATCGGAACGCTCTATGCCAAGCTTGGCACGGAGGTGCACATAATAGCGAGATCTGACGTGCTGTCCCATTTTGACGAGGAGGCAACATCACTTGTCAAGAAAGGCATGGAAGCCCTTGGTGTAAAGGTGCATAAAGGAGTAAGCCCATCTTCATATGATAGCACATCAATAACGCTAAGCGATGGAACAAAGATAGATTCTGAGGTTATAGTGGGTGCGATAGGCCTATCGCCGTTTACGAAAGGGCTTGGATTGGAGAATACAAAGGTCACGCTCAACAGCAAGGGTTTCATAGAAGTTGATGGCACGCTCAAGACTGCAGACGAGAACATATATGCAGTAGGGGATGTTGTAGGCGAGCCCATGCTGGCGCACAAGGCTATGCGCCAGGGGGTTGTGGCTGGGGAAGCCGCATCGGGCCAGAATTCTGGATACGACAACATAGTCGTGCCTGCAGTTATATTTTCCGACCCAGAGATCGCCATAGTTGGAACGATTGAAGGAGAGGGCATATCTGTTACAAAATTCCCATTGAGCGCCCTTGGAAGGGCGATAGCGTTGAACAGCACAAAAGGCTTCGTCAAGATAGCGTATGACAGCAACAAGGTAGTGAAAGGCGTTGAGATAGTATCAGATGACGCCAACGCAATGATAGCTGAGGCTGCGCTTGCCATAGAGATGGGTGCGAGCGTGGAAGACATTGCGGATACGATACATCCGCATCCGACATATAGCGAGGCGGTCCAGGAAGCAGCGGAGGCCGCAATGGGGAGGCCCATACATTTCTATTACGGGGACAACAAGCGCTGAGGGCAAGTGCATGGACTACGACAATGATTTTGATGAGGGCTATGCATCGATCTCTTTAGGCAATCTGTACTACAAGCATCACAAAGGCGCAGCGCCACGCGTGGTATTCCTTCATGGGGTAGGGGCGTCTTCGCGCGTCTGGAAGAGGCTCGTAGGATTCCTACCGGATAGCACAGACGTATATCTTGTTGACCTGCTTGGGCACGGCAAGTCGGATAAGCCGCACATAACGTACCACATAGACGCGCAGGTGCAGGCAGTCCATGAATTCATTGATTCCTCTGGGATATCTGATTGCTACCTCTTCGGACATTCCTACGGGGGGTGGATTGCAGCCAGGTATGCTGCCGAATACGAGGGCCTGAGCGGGATCATGCTCGAAGATGCTGCAGGCATAAAAGAGTATTTCACGGACATAATTGACAGGGGCGAGGAAGATAGCTACAAGGCGAACATGTTGAAGGTGCTGCTTGAGATCAACGGCAACGACAGATATGTGATGGAGAGCATAATGAATGCAGATGCAGAAACTTCCGGATGGCTCGATAGCGCGGTGCTCTCGAAGATAAGATGCAAGTGCATGATAATCTGGGGAAGCGATGACAAAATCGTCGACATATCTTATTCAGATATACTCAAATCGGGCATCAAAGGGAGCTCGTTCAGGATGATTGACGGAGCCGGGCATGATCCGCACTATACGAATCCGGAGGAAGTTGCAAGCATTATGGCTGACTTTATTGGATAGGCCGTGCATCCGCACACGCCCTATACTGCGGCACTGCTGCTCTTCTTCACAGCCAATATGGACCCCACCAAGGCCTCTTCATCTTCGCTTGAGAGCGAGCTCCCCGTCGCCTCGTACACTTCGGCTAACGCCCGCCTTATGTCATTGCGCGTCATCCTCCTGCCTATCAGGTGCATCTCCAGTATTGGCACATGTTCTTTCGGGAATTCCAGCTCGGTCGCCTCTATGCTTATTTCCTCTATGAGATCGTTGTGCTCTTCGAGGTATATCTTTACGCTTCGATGCGCAGATGCTTTCCCACTTGTTGCCATATTTATATAAATCAGTACAATCTAATAAACATTGCATATAATATTTGTTGATTTCGTAATTGCCGTTATATTTCGCAAGACTTCAGTGGTAAAATGGCAGAATCGCCGCACAATATATCGATAAACCAAAAACCGTATCTACTTACGGAAATATTGAAGGATACGCCAGACGTAGATGTGTTCAGGTACAAGGCTCAGGATGGTTCGACGCTATCGTTTGACCCAGGCATGTTCGTGATGCTTACGTATGTTGACAAGTCTACGAATGAGAAGGTAACTAGGGCATTCTCCATAGCTTCTGCACCAAATTCCGAGACAATTGATTTCTTCATACATATGGTTCATGGCAGACTAACATCGAAACTCGAGGATGCGAAAGTGGGTGACGTCTATTACATGACAGGCCCATACGGGCAGTTCAGGTTCATCCCTTCGCAGGACAAGAAAGTGCTGTTCATAGCAGGCGGCACCGGGCTGGCGCCATTCATGTCGATGCTCAAGGAGATAGATGCGCAAAAGTCCGGGACGGACATAGTACTGCTTTACAGCGTCAGGTTTCCTAATGAGATAATAAGGAAGACAGAGCTCGAAGACCTCAGGGGAAGGCTGGGCATGAACATGGTAGTTACTGTGACCAGGCCGCAGGAGAACGATGGCTGGACGGGCGAGAAAGGCCATATAGACTCCAATATGGTAGCCAAATATGTAAAGGACCTCAATGATCGCACTGTCTATATATGCGGACCGCTCGAGTTCGTGAAAGCAATGAAGAACACCTTGACGGCGTTGAATGTTGACCAGAACAAGGTCAAGGCCGACGTGTGGGGCTGATAACTAAATTGGGTTCATATCTTTGCAAGCCTTGCATATATCTCGGACATCTCTAGCTTCGTGGTAAGAAGAGGTATCTTTTCTATCTGGGCGAGTTTTATTGCGAGCTTGTCTACAGTGCTTATGCCCTGTATCACAACTATGCGCGGCTTTATGGGCGCCACGCGTATTACAACCATCGGTGACCTCCCGGTAGATACGTTCTCGAATATGAACGCCCTTTCAAGGGTAGCGCCGAAGAGCTTCGGGTATTCCTGCGGCGATATTTCGAGTATTACCCTCAGGCTGTCTAATGCAGTGTACCCGAATATGTTTATGTCGTCAAGATAATTCGGGTTTGCTATTACCTTGCCCTCTATTATGCGGGTAAAATCTGTGCCTTTTATTGGGATGTTGAAGTCCTTCAACGCATAAAATGGTACTTTTTCAGGCTTGTTGTTAGTTGCGGTTTCGAGGCTCCTCCTTATATTCCCGCCTCGGGTGTCGTCTATAGTAAAAAGCGCGTCTACGAAACGGCTTATAACCCCAACGCCTGGGCTGAGGCGCCTGTTGCTTTCATAGTCGCTTATCGTTGATGTAGCGATCTTTATGTGTTTTGCCAGATCTATCTGTGATATGCCGAACAGTTCGCGCCATTTCTTCATCGTGCTGCCAGGGCTTTCAGACAGCGTTATTTCCCCGGCAATTCTCTCTTTGAGTTCGTCCATGCATTCACTTGTTGGGTTTCTTCTGCTTCTTCTCCTTTATGCTCTTGTACAGTTCGTCTCGCTCCTTTATTTTCCGGTCCAGCTTGCCTGCAGACACCTTGCCTGAGACCTCAGGCACTTCTGTAGCGAGCACTTTAGGCTTCTTTATGAGCCCAATTACCAGTATTACGATTCCTGCGACAACAAGTATGAGAGCAACCAGCAAAGAGCCGCCAGATATGTAAATATAGTTGACTATGGCATGGTTGCTCTGCAGGTTCAATAGGGACAGCGGCGGTATGTACCGTATATCGACTTTATTCGGCACGGAATTAGAAACGTTGCCGTTCATGTTGTTGAACACTATGAAATATGTCGCGTTGGAGTTTGATATGGAAAGGTTGCCGTCGACGGTGCTGTTCCTAGTCAGATTCTTGTCTAGGTAGACAACATTCCTTGTATAATTGATTGGGTAATCCAGTAGATATGTAGACATGTTCTTGTAAATGCCAACAAGCCCGTTGCCCTCAAGCGAGAGCGCTGCTGCGAAGCCGTTGGGCGATGTTGATTGGTTCAGGATGCTTTTCCATGAGGAGAACGCAGACGTGTTCATTACATATACATTCATCGGAGCCGTGAATGTCGATTCGAATACGAATAGAGCATCTGTGCTGGTAAAATTGAACTCTGCATAGTTATACCCATTCGCAGCTATTGTAAGATTCTCAGCATAGAATGGGGGTTTAACCAGGTTGGTCACGAGCTCGCTTACCACAATTCCAGCAATCAATATTATTACACCGATTATGACTAACTTTTTGCGCATGTTATCAAATTCGTATCTGCATTATAAGTATTTTAATGTTTAGGTGGCGGGCATATCCAAAAGTTTTGGAAGCATTTTAAAATCCATATTGCGATTTGATATTATGGGTTTCAAAGAGACTACGCTTCCGAATGGCCTGAAGATTCTGATATATACGAAGAGCTCCATAGAGAAGGTTGGCATAGCATTCGGGTTCCGCTACGGGTCTATCGATTGCAGCTTGGAAAAGAAAGAGGTAGCGCACTACTTGGAGCACATGCTATTCAAAGGCACTAAAAACCGGGACTGGTCTGACATAAACAACATGACGCGCGAGTATGGCATAGACCTCAATGCAGAAACAGGCTATGAGACGACGATCTATGAAGCCGGAGTTTACAAGAGGTATTATGCGAAAGCGCTTGATCTGCTGATCGACATGATAAGGAACGCCAAGCTGCCTGCAAAGGACATGGCGAACGAGCTCGGCACCATATTGCACGAGCTCGCAATAAGGAAGGACGACCCTGACGACATACTCGACGACAATATGCCATATGCGCTGTACAGGAGCAGGGCTGTTATATCCAGCGGCACAGGCGAGTCTGCGAGGGCGATAAGCAGGAACGACCTGCTACGAGCGTATGAAATGCACTATTCCCCAGGCAATGCCGCAGTGGCAGTATGCGGAGGGGTTGATATGAAGCAGGCGTACAGCATGATAAAGAGGGGCATGTCCTCGTTTACCAGAGGGCGCACCGAGCCGAGCAGGAAGGATCTGGTCATGCGGCCGATCAGGAATATGCAGATAAAGAGGAAGGACATAAGCAGAGAGATGGTCGGCATCGGATTCGACGTTGGAGGGATGCCGAAGGGCGACGTGACTAAGTATATAACTCTGAAAGCGCTGGCCGAGATACTTAACAATCGCATATATGACGAGGTCAGGGAAAAGAGCGGGCTTTCGTACGATCCAGGAGTGGAATATGAGCTCCACGAAAGCTTCGGCTACATATTGGCTTCGGCTGGCTCGGAGCCAGGCAAGAGCAGTGCTGTCAAGAGGAAGGTATTGGAGGAATGCAGGAATTTGACAGATGGAGGAATCACGAAGAAGGAGCTGGATAGGGTAAAGCACGGCATGCGCATAGATTTCGAGCTGCTCAAGGAGAATCCGGTGGATATGGCTACAGCCATGCTTGACATGGAGCTCAAGGGTATAAACGGTAAAAACCTGCTATTTATCGGCAAGGCCCTTGATAGGGTCACAGTGCAGAGTGTCGAAAAATACGCTAAGCGCTACATAGATACGGACAAATGCAGCACCATAATGCTCAAGAAGTATTAGAAGCGGGCCCGGGGGGATTTGGACCCCCGACTTAGAGGTTAAAAGCCTCCCACTCTGGCCAAACTGAGTTACGGACCCGTATATGCTTTGATATGGATTGCATAGGTTATTTGCTGATAAGATATTTATAGATGCACAGGTAGACTGGGATCTACATATGCATACACTATTTTCTTGGTCAATATATTTAGCCTTTACACTGCCTTACTTATAACCGATACAAATGGGCATGGGCACAGACAGCAAAGAAGCGTGTGCATTCTGCGAAATTGTAAGCGGCAAGGCGATGGCAACCAAAGTTTTTGAAGATGAGGAAACTTTCGCCTTCTTAGATAGAAGCCCGGTGTTTAAGGGGCATACGCTTTTCGTGCCGAAGAAGCATTATACCAACCTTTATGATATTGAAGGCGCTTCTATACCTAAGTTCTTCGGTGACCTGAAGCTCGTAGCCAAGGGGGTAGAGCTGGGCACCGAATCCGATGGCACTCTTATCATCGAAAACAACAACGTAAGCCAGAGTGTGCCGCATCTCCACTTCCACATCGTGCCTAGAAGGTTCGGTGACGGGCTCAGGGGCTTCTTGTGGCCCAGGCTGAAGTATAAGGATTCCCATGAGGAAGAGACAATCGCAAAGAGCATAACAAATCAGATTGAGCGCTTGTTGCACAGGCATTAAACTGATACGGTCAGATTTTCGCCTTTAATGATATCGCATACTTGTCCTTTACCTGCATCTTTGAATTGCAACAATACACCGTTACTGCACTCGGAACGTCGAGCCCCTTACCGCAGTGCTCGCATACCAGCTTTATGTATTCGAATTCGTTACTGCCCTTGCGCTTAGCCATAATATCCATTAAAAGGAAAAGAATAAAAGCTTAACCGCGCAGAGGCGCGCAGATGATGTTGCTGTTGATTATGTTATATATAGTTTTATGATGATGGAATATTATGGAAAATGATGCTATAAAGCAGGTGATAATAATAAGGAGCGACCTTGAGATGAGCAAGGGGAAGACTGCTGCGCAGGCGGCGCACGCTTCCTTGATGAGCTATTTCGAGGCGGAGAGGATGGATAATGAAGTAGCAAAGGAATGGCTCGATACGGGAGAGAAGAAGATCGTGCTGAAGGTCAGCGATGAGGAATCGCTGGTCAAGTTGTTCAATGCGTTCAAGTTCAAGAAGGTACCTTGCGCGCTGGTTACCGACGCAGGCCTTACCGAGCTGCCTCCAGGCTCAAAGACCGCTCTGGGCATAGGGCCGTGGTACAGCAAGGACATAGACCAGTTCACAATGGGGCTGAAGCTGCTGTAGCTGTGCAAAGCATCATATTACTGCATTGGCAGGCATGCATTCTCTCTGTTCAGCTAAATCTTTGAGCCGGCCACTTATCTCCACCTTGGCAGACCTGAGCTCTTCTATGGAATTAAAACCTAATTTTGCCATCTCTGCTTTAACACCCGCCATTATGGAGGTAATAAATTTGTAAACCCCTTCGCTGCCTTCTTTGTTCTCATTTACCAGTATGGGTTTCGCCATGCCGCACATTTCCGCGCCCAGTGCTATGGATTTGATTATGTCTGCCGGGGTCCTTATCCCTCCGCTGGCCCATACATGCCCGGAGAATGCGGACCTCACTTCGATGACAGAGAGAGCCGTTGGCACGCCCCAATCCCAAAACGCCTTGCCGTAGGAGCCTTTGCTCCGATATGTCTCAACTCCTATCCAAGTAGTGCCTCCAGCACCTTGTGTGTCTATCCACTGCACTTTACCATCTAGCTTTCTAGCAACTTCTTTGGATATGCCGTTTCCGACTTCCTTAACTATGACAGGCTGCTTCAAGCTGCCAGAAAGTTCGCATATCTTTTGATACACACCCTTAAAATTTATGTTGCCCTCGGGCTGTACGCTTTCCTGCCCCGGATTGGTATGCAATGCGAGCAGGTCCGCACCTATAGAATCGAGCATGTTCTGTATTCTATCCTTGTCATACTTGAGCAGTTCTGATGCACCTATATTGCCTATCAGCAACAAGTCTTTCGCAAACTTCTTCATGTCGTATGTGAATGACATATCAGGGTTTTCTACCATCGCCCTCTGGCTACCTACACCCATAGGTATACCGGCTTTGGAAGCAGCTATGGCTATATCCTCATTTATTTTCAATGTTGCGGCTGGGCCACCAGTCATGCCGGATATGAATATAGGGGCACTGATATGTCTGCCCAGAAGGGTTGTTGAAATATCCACATCTTCAGGATTTATGCTGGGGCCGTTGGGCAATACTTTTACATTTTCCAACATCGTAGTTTTGTTATGGTACTGGGTATCATTGTTTAGTATTATGCGTATGTGTTCAAGTTTCCTTTGCGGTGTGCTTTCTTGCTCTTCGGGCAATTAATCAACTCAGTCTGTAGATTGGTGCAGCTTTTAATGCTGGTATGTCTTTTGAATCGGTTAAAAACATCGTTATCCGAAGCTGCTTTAGGTAAAGTTGCAGCTGATCCAGCTGTTCAAGCTTTATGTAAGGTACGTAAC
>JAJYTM010000023.1 GCA_021793035.1 Microcaldota archaeon | reverse complement strand
GCGAAAAGACTGTCCAGACTGTGAAGATACACGACCGCTGCGGGACGCCGATAGAGCTCATATCATCGGTGCAGTGGTTCATAAAGACGAAGGAATACGCGGACAGGATAAAAGAGTCATCTGACAGTATAACATGGATACCTGAATCTACAAAACAGAGGCTCATAGACTGGGCGAATTATATAGAATGGGATTGGAGCATATCGAGGAACAGGGTTTTCGGCACCCCCATGCCATTCTGGTACTGCAGCTCGTGCGGGGCAATAATACCTCCGAGAGAGGAGGAGCTGCCGGTCAATCCGGCGATAGGACCATCAAAGGTTTCAAAATGCCCCAAGTGCGGAAGCACTGACATAGTCGGGGAGAAGAACACGTGCGACGTGTGGGTGGATTCGTCAATAACCCCTATGGTTGTGGCGGGATGGCCGGACAACAAGAAGCTCTTCGAGAAGGCCTATCCGGCAACGTTCCGGATACAGGGGACAGACATAGTGAGGACGTGGGCGTTCTACACAATATTCAGGAACTGGGCACTTATGGACTCGAAGCCGTTCGAGAAGATACTCGTGCACGGCATGATACTCGGCACGGACGGAAAGGAGATGCACAAGAGCCTTGGCAATGGCGTGAGCCCTAAGGAGCTGCTTGACAAGTACGGCATAGATGCGGTGAGGCTCTGGGTGGCGCTGAGCGGCAGCGCAGGCAAGGACAAGGTGTTCAGGTATGAGGACCTCGACTACACGAAGTCGTTCGTCAACAAGCTCTACAACTCAGCCCTGTTCGTGAAGAATGCCCTGGCTGAGGACGGGGCACCGCGCGACCTTTCGAACGCGGAGAAGCACATGGGCGTGTTCGATGTATGGATAACAAACAGGCTAAATGCAACCATAAAGGAGGTCAGGGCGGCATACGATTCCATGGACCTGTACACGGCGATGTCGAAGCTCGTCAATTTCTACTGGCACGAGTTCTGCGACTATTATTTGGAAGACGTAAAATACAGGGTATACGACAAGACGGGCAAGATGAAGCAGAGCGCCTCTACCGCTGCATTCACGCTGAAGTACGTTCTGGAGAGTTCGCTCAAGATGCTCGCACCGGTAATGCCTTTCATATCAGAAGAAGTGTTCCGCCTGCTCGACAACAATACAAGCATATTCGCGCAGAGCATGCCAGAATACAAGGAGAGGGCAGGCAAGGCCGACTACGTGATAAACGGCGTCATATTCGCGAACAACATCGTAGACATAGATTACGAGGATGCCGGGGCTTTCCTGAACATCATAGTATCAGACGTGAGGAAGGCGAAATCTGGCATGAAGCTATCGCTCAACAAGGAAATATCAGCTATAAATATAAATGTTCCTGAAGCATATTATAGCGTTGTTGCCGCTTCGGAGGCGGAGCTGAAAGGCATCTGCAACGCAAAGGCGCTCAAGCTTTCGAAGTCGAAGGACTACAGCACAACGATAGAGGCATGATTTTTATAGTTTGCCATAAAACATATTGAGTGGCGCTTCTGCCCGAAGCGCCTGACGCTTGTATAACATTGAAAAAGGTAAATTGAATGGCTAGGATGCATACTAGAAAGCACGGCAAGTCCAAATCACGGAAGCCGGTGCTCGACGAGAAGGATTTCGGCAAGGGCTCTGGAGAGCTGCCGAAGGAGAAGATAGAGGATCTCATAACCGAATATGCGAAGCAGGGCACGGGCCCGGCACAGATAGGCGAGCGCCTGAAGAGGGACCACGGCGTCAAGTACATACGCCAAGCCACGGGCAAGCGCCTCGGCAAGATACTCGAGGAGAAGGGCTTCAAGAACAGCATACCTCCGGACATGATGGACCTGATGAAAAGGGCCGTGCGCATGAGGAAGCACATAGACAAGAACAAGCGCGATGTGCACAGCACAATAAGGCTCAAGCGCACAGAATCAAAGATATGGAGGCTTACAAGCTACTACATAAGGAAGGGCGCGCTCCCTGCAAAGTGGAGGTACGACCCTGCTACTGCAGAGCTTCTTATAAAGGGCAAGGCGTGATTGAATGGCTACACAGAAAGGATCGGACAAATGGAAGCTCAAGAAATGGTTCTCGGCATACGCACCGAAGCCCTTCAACGACGTGCTCATAGCAGAATTGCCTGCGAACGACGAGAAGGCGATAATAGGCAGGAACATACGCGTTGGCCTGGACAAGCTCACGCAGAACCCGCAGAACTCTTTTGCCAATGTGTTCTTCAGGATAACGGAGGCGAACGGAGACAGGGCTCAGCTGAAGCTCATAAGGATAGAGCTGCTTTTCAGCTATGTGCGCTCCCTGGCAAGGAGGTACAGGAGCCTTTCGGATTCCATACTCAAGGTGACTACGAAGGACGACAGGCAGATGGTGATGAAGCCCTTGGTAGTCACTGCAAGCCGCGAGACCCATGCAAGGATAATGGGCATAAGGAAAGAGCTCAACCAGTACCTGGAGCAGTACGCCAAGGAGAACGACGCGGATACAATAGTCAGCGAAGTGGTATCTGGCAAGCTTCAATCGAATCTTTATGCAAAGCTGAAGCACATAACGCAGCTCAACCGCGTCGAGATGAAGAAGCTTGAGCTGAAGCAGTAAGGCATGAGCATGCAGCCCGAGTGGTTATACTGGCTTTATTCCTTAGTGCTATACCCTATAATATTCATATTCCCTGCATATGCAGCCAACGGCGCCCCTGTGATATTCGGAGGAAGGAAGCCCCTTGACTTCGGCAAGAGCATAAATGGCAAGAGGATATTCGGCGACCACAAAACAGTAAGGGGCACGGCCTCGAGCATGATAGCCGGGATAGCAGCAGGAGCAATAGAGGCACTGTTCCTGCCGTACATGCTTCTTGCTTCTGTAATGCTTACAATAGGCGCCAACATGGGCGACCTGCTCGGCAGCTTCATAAAGCGCAGGATCGGCATGAAGCCCGGCAGGAGCCTGCCGATAATGGACCAGTACGGCTTCTTCATATTCGCATTAATCTTCGCGTACCCTCTGAGCTATGCGCATTTTCCAGACGCGTATGGCATCATATTCCTGATATTGCTTACAGGAGCGCTCCACGTGCTCACAAACAGGGGCGCGCACAAGCTCAGGCTCAAGGAAGTTCCTTGGTAAGGGGCCAAACGCCTCGATCGCGCCATTGGGCAAGGCCAAGATGGGTATCAAGGCATTCGCACGCTCCATCTGCCGAAATCCCTATTTATATGCAAGAATTCATAAAAATATGTGAAATTCTGCATACAAAATAGGGAGCAAAGAAGCGCGGCAACACTGCGAACTGCTCAGACCGCTATGCCCGCGCAAGGGCCAGGACTACGGCATGCTTATTGATATGTTCACTACCGAGCCATTTGGCCCTGTGGTCACGTTGTACACATCGTTTATGCCCATTATGAAGTCAGGGCAGATGCTCCCTGGGGCGCACACGGGCGCCGCGGTGCCGCGCAGGCTTACCCTATACTTAGCATTGGGATAAAGCCTCGTCACGAGGGCGTAATATGCGCCCGACGCATAGATTGCGTTGGGTATGGGGGCATTGCTGCCAATCGCGTTCGCAGCTATCTGTATGGAAGAATTGAGCACGCCGGAGCCCGTCACCGCAGAGGAATTGACAGATACTATCGGCCTTCCGTAAGGTATGCCAGGCCTGTCTATGCCAACGCTGAAATCAGTTCCATTGCCGGCGACCGTGAGGCTGACCTGCGTGTGCATGTATATGCCGAATTCGATGTCTACTCCTATGGAGGCGTTGGCGGTATAAGGTTCCGGCTCGGTCACGTATATCACGTTTGCGTTCTGCCCCTGCGCGTTGAAGAACAGAAGCGCGGCGAAAGCAAGCACTATCAACGCTATCACGAGCACGCTCCCCGACAGCACAAGGTTTGCTGTATCATCCATGCAATCAAAAGTTTAACTCATTGCAAATCTAAAAGCTTTTTGCATAATGCCCTGCCATAACTGCAGCGCTGCGCCAGGCATCAGCTATAATTCGCATTGAGGTACGTTACCTTGTATATCCTCGCATCGGGGTTGACGTATACTGGAGTCAAAGTAATGTTGCTGTTGTCGTACGGGCACGATGCCCCATCGGTGCAGAGCATTACTAGCTTGAAGAAGTTGCTGTCCAGCAGCTTCGGCCCGAGCAGTATCCCGGTCGATATGCTTACGCCAGAGCTTGTCGGCATGTAGGGTATGAAAAGAGTGTAGTTGACGTACTTGTCGGATATGTTTGAGAATGCATACGCTCCGCTCTGCTCGTCATAGAACAGCACGCGGTTTATCGGGTCGTAGGAAGTGCCGTTGGGCGTCCCTATGTATGCTCCAATGCTCTTGTTGCCGCTCGCCGATATGCGCACTATGAGCAGCGACTTTATCTGATTCGATATGAACTGGTAGTAATCCGTATTGGTGGTGCTGTTGTACACGGGCTGCAGGGCATTCATTATCTGCAGGCCGTACCCCGAGGTGTTGACGCTGCCCTCTTCAGCAATGCCCCCAGAGAGCTGGAACCAGTATGGCCTGGCAAGTATGTAATCGGGCTTGCCAACGCTGTACAGGTACTGCGGGTCGTTGCTATCATTGAATAGGAAGCGCGCGAAGCCTGCTATCAGCGCGCCGTTCTGGCCGCCTACGCTGTCGGTCAGGCTTGTCCTGTTGCCCCATCCTTCTATGACGCTTCCATCCGGCCATATCGTCAGGAATGTCGCATTCGCCGGCGTGTTGTTGCGCATCCAGACCGTAGCATTGAGGAAATACTGGTCTATGCCGTCAGCCTGGGCGAATGCGCTGCTCCCCAGATAAGTGTAATATACTACGAGCACAACCACAATTGCGACTAGCATGTAATACAGGTTGACGGCCTTGAACCTGCCATACAGCATCGCCTTCCTGTCGTATATGAACCTGCCTATCGCGTATATCGACATGGCAGAGAGTATCGCTATGGGTACAGCAACAAGCGAATTGAACCTCACTGCATTGGCCTGCAGGTACATTGTTGCCGCAAAATACGCAAGTATTATTATGAAATACTCGCCGGAATGCTTCTCAGTGAATATCCTCTTCCTGTAGAGCGCAATGGCTGCAAACAGCAGTAGGCCTATAAGCATGCCGATCACGGGAAAGAGGGCCCTATCGAGCCCCAAAACTGCATAATTGTAATAGAAGACATAATGGTAATTGAACAGTATGTAGAACAGCAGAGTGAACGGTGCGAGGAACAGCTCAAGGTTGAAGCTCGCCCAGAGGAAGCCGAACGTCGGAGGGGTGAGCTCCTGTATGCTCTTGTTGAGCGACCCGTGCGCTATCACCAATCCGCCTCCCCCAGCAATACCCAGAAAGTAGCTATAGAACACAGCAGACAGCACTGCAATCAGCACCAGTGCCACGATAACTATGGCGTATAACCTGCTCTTTGCACTGCCTGCGAGCAGCGTTAGCACCGCATTGCTGTTGCGCTTCTCCACTATGTAATATGCCAAGGCAGCGCCTATGGTAATGGGCAGGTAGAAGAGGAAGAAGTGCCAGCTTGAGAAGGCCTGGCTACCCCTGATGAAGTACGCGTACATCCATAGGTGCTGTATTACATATGTAACTATGAGCAGCGCCGACATTATTGCAGTATCCCTAAGAAGCTGCTTATTCGCTTTTATGAAGCCGTATACCACAAGGGACAGCATAGAGAGCATGTATACGACTATTATGAACGGCGCTCCGTTCCACACGACAGTGCCTACGCCAAGGATGACAACTGCAGCTATCATGTAATAATACTTCTTCCTGTCATTCGCCTTCTCTATCCCGAGCGCCTCGAATACGAACAGAAGAGCTAAAAGCAGGAAAATGGTTATGAATCCATCCCCTCTGTACACCAGCGCAGCTGTTCTTGCAATGTCCCCTCCAGATGCTGCGACTAGGGCCATGGCGACTACCGCAAGGTACTTGTTGTTCACTATGCGCTTGACTATGAAGTAAGTGGCTATCACATCAAGGAGGCCGAATACAACCGGCACTCCCCTCTCCATATCATATACAGACAGGCCGAATACGCGCAGGAAGTAATACGGCACCAGCGTCACGTAGTAAAGGCCATCCGGCTCTGTGACAGGGAAATGCGCGGGATAGCCAGAAAGCCTGTTTGTCAGCGGTATTGCGAAGCCGTTGTGCACGGCCTGCATCATCACTGCGTAATGGTAGAAGCCGTCAGGCTCGAAGAATCCCTGGAAATGCAGCATCGTTGTCCTCAGATACACCCCTGTTACGAGTATTGCCAATACCGCTATGCCGAGTATGTATAGCTTGTACCTTTTGGCGAAGGATTCGATTGCATCCTTGCCGCGCGTGCTACTGCCGTGGTCTGAAGCATCCTTGCCGCCGATAGGCTCCCCCTCTGCCGCCTCCTCGACTTTCTCTACAATGCCCTCCAATACACCCTCATCGGGATTGCTCAAGCCTTCCATAAAACCAATGCACAAATGCTATATATTAAGCAGCCATCCTCCTTGTGCGCCTCCATAAGCAAGAGCTCTATGCCTATGCGGCGCAATCCGGAGCACCAAATAATATGCTGTTTGAACTGTAATATATTTAGCAGTTGGCTCGAAAAGCGTTCCAAAGCATTTTCGTGAGCTATGCGAAGCTGCTGCAAAACGAATTGCCGCGTACGCAGATTCAGGTGCTTTGCCATCTGGGCGCAGGAACGAACGTGACGTTACCATGTATGTTCCCGTTATACCCGCCGTATGAGCCATTCGCATTGCCATCCAATGTCCACCACCCGAACAGGCTTGCATTGGACAACGGCCCGCCGGTGAGGCCCTCATCGTACAGCTTCTGTATCTGCACCGGGTCCAGCATGCTCTTATATATCTGTACGTTAGAGATGTAGCCGTCGAATGGATTGTCCATCTGGTGGGGGACGTAAGCCTCGAATGTCGAAAGGTATATAATGGGGTTTGTTATCACGATGTTATTCACTGCAGGCCCCCACGTGGAATTTTCGCTGCCCGCCAGCCCAGCCGTTCCGTATATGGGTTTGCCATCAGCATAGACTGCGAAAGTGCCATTGTCGTACGCTTCAGTTATATACACCCATACGCCTGTCCATCTCTCATAGCTGTACTCCTCGGAACAGTCATCAGAGCCCAGCCTGTGAAACCTGCAGAAATTGATGTCGAATATGCCGTTGCCTCTCCATTCGAGGTATGTCTGCGGCAAGCCCGTAGCCGTATGGCTATAAACATCTACCACGTCTTCGGAGTATCCAGATCCGTTGATGCCATTGCCCACCCTTTCGGGGTACATCCAGAAAGAGATTGTGAAGCTCTTGTTCAATTCACCCTGCATATCCACGGATATGAAGCTCCGAGGCGAATATCCGTAGAACCTGGCTACAAGTGGCTGCCCTGCCGATGCGCCAGCCGCTCCAGTAAGGTTTGCGCTGTATAATATATAAAATGCAGAATACGCCATTGCCGATACCACAGCAATAGCAACTATAATGGTTAATGCATGCCCCGCATACTTCATATAAACCCCAAATACTTATAATCCCATAAAAATATATAAAAAGGATATGCAAGCTTGGGCGATGGCTATAAATACGATAAACGCGAATAGCAATTGGGAATGTTAAGCCATTGGGCGGCAATGATACCTCAAAGGGGAATGCATGGGGAGCGGCAAAAACCCTTCAAAACGCGGCGCCGAATGCGTTACGAGGGAACGTTGCGTTTATGAAAGAAGGCTACTACTGCATTTGACGAACTATAAAAGCTTATATATAAAAAATACTTTACAATACACATATCCATTTAAATACTTTTCATTCATTCATAATCATCAACAAATGTTTAGGTGAGAAAGTGAAACGTCTAAATGCAAAGAAGATAGCCGCCGTTGTAACCGGCGCAGCTTTGTTAGGATTCGGTCTTGCGGTCGCAAGCCCAGTGACTATAAGTAACGTCCAGGTAATAAACAATGCAGGACAGCCAACAGTGCAGGTAGTAGTAGGATCTCTGGCAAAACCAAGCGATGGTGTTGCAGCGGGCAACATAGCAGCAGCAATAGGAAACCTCGCGTTCACGCAAACCCAGAAGGTATTCCCTGCCAACGTAACGCAGGCGAAGAGCGTGCTCGGCGTTTCAGTATCCTCGCCAAGCTATTCGCTGACAGACCAGCAGGTTTACTTCAACGAGACATCGAGCAGCGTGGTGAGCGGAGCGTACTCATTCAGCGCATTGATAGGATCAGTGCTGAACAGGGCAGACAAGCCAGCAGTCAACTCCCCAATAGACTCAACACACCTGTCTGGCAGCAGCACATACGCATATCAGGAAACTAATGTACTTACAGGAAACGTACCAAGCGCATATACTCCTGCAGGCGGCGTACCGACAGGCCCGACACCATCTGCAACATCGAACGGCGGAGGCGTGACATTCGCAGTGTTTAACAACTCCAATTTCGACAACATAATGAGAGTTACGAACACCAACCTGCCAAGCCTTCTGAGCAATTCAGGCAACAACGCGGAGAGCGAGTACCTGTGGCTAACTGGATTCCCAGTATACGATCAGGCGAGCGGCGTTGACAGCTTGGCTCTACTGAGCGCTGGAGGCGCATACCAGGTGGTATTCGGCAAGCCAATAAACCCGAACAACTACACAGCTTCGACTGAATTATATAACATAACCAACGCACCAATATCCCTTCTCGGCCAGCCATGGACAATAATAGCAAGCAACTCAATGATAGGTGGTGCATACGCAAGCGCATCGACATCGAACGAGGTATTCGGAGGAAAGATAACGCTGGCGTCATCGCTGACAAACCTGTCTACTGTATATGTGGGTGACAACCTGACTACGGGGCCATTCAAAGTACAGCTGGCTGGATTGGGAAACACCGCCACGAACGGAATATCGCAGGCATCCATTAACATATACTACCAGAACTCAACAACTCCGGTAAACACCACCGTAGCAGACACCAATTCGATGAACCATTTCAACATATCAGGCAAAACACTTTGGGTAAGAGTGGGCCAGACATTCGTAGGTGGCAGCTTCTCGTACCAGAGATGGGCAAAGATGCAGCTATACGCCAATGTATACAACATAAACGGCAACGGCGTCGGCTCATTCAACAAGACCAATGATCCAGGCTGGGATGTCTATCTTGGATGGACGAACACAACAGGAACTGGCAATGCGATATCGCTGAAGAGCATAGTAATATACAACACCACGCCAACGACATTGCTGCCAGGGCAGAGCTTCAACTTCATAACCAATCCGGCTATGTGGAAGCTCCAGTTCGTAGGCCAGACACTGTCAAGCAGCAACTACGATCCAATATCGGCAACGCTATC
>JAJYTM010000022.1 GCA_021793035.1 Microcaldota archaeon | reverse complement strand
ATGTCTAGGAAATGATTGGAATCGTAACATTGCACTTGCGATGCCAATGCGGATTTCGCCGCATCTACCTGCTTGCTGCTGCCTACGTACCTGATTGAATCGAGAGCCATGCGCTGCAGCTCGGCCCTAATTTCAGCACGCGCATCCGCAGCGCCTAATATTTCGTTATCCAGCCTTATGACTTTGACTTTGAATTTTTCTTTCAATGCCTCTACCAGCAAATCGTGCTCATTGCGCGCCTTGTACCGGCTGAACGGCCTCTCGTAAAGCGAGGCTGTAGGATCAAGCAGGCCGAAGAACATTTCCATGCCGGGTTTGTGGACTGCAACTTCCCTGAGGCGATCCCATTCAGCGCGTATCTTGCCAACCACACGGACCACAGCAATTATATGCAATGGCGTGTTTAAAAATGTTGGTCTAAAGCTTTACGCAAGGGTTAAAAAGCGTGCGTTGGATATAGCATGGTGCATACATGTCTGGGAGTAATGGCATAGTTGTGTCCCTTGGTGGATCATTCATTTTTGCTAATATGGACAAGATAAAGCATCTCAAAGCCATGCTGCAGCGCAGGCACTTGAGCGCGGCGCTTGTCACTGGCGGGGGAACGCTGGCGAGGGAATATATAGACTTCGCCAGGGGGATTGGCGTCAGAGGGGACAGACTGCATGAAATAGGCATAAGGTCGACCATGCTCAATGCATTCATAATATCGGAATACTTCAGGTGCCGCTATTATGCTGGAGACCCGAGGGGCATTGGCAGGATAACCAGAACTGTGGCTATGGGGGGCTACAAGCCAGGATGGACCACTGACGTATGCGCTGCGCATGCATGTGTCTCTTCCGGATCAAAGCTTCTGTTCAATATTTCTAAGGAAAGAGGCGTTTTCGACAAGGATCCAGACAGATTCAAGGACGCAGAGCTGCTGCACAGAATGCGGTTCGATGACCTTTATAAACTTACCAGGAGCAGGAGGAGGCCAGGCATGAACTACATATTCGACCCCATGGCAGCGAGGATATGCGAGAGGCATGGTGTAGGGGTTATAGTGACGAATTTGATAAGTGACATATCAAAATATATGGACAATAAGAGAATTGGCGGCACTGTAATACATAGCTGACATGCAAGCGGCTAGAGGAAGGCACTGAAACAGATACAAAAAATTAGTGGAAACATATTTAAAGGTTATCAGAGATGCTGAAACAGGTGAATTATATGGAAGGACAAAACAGCGGTTAAACACTAACCATAAAATAATTGGAAGTGCGATACAGCCAATAGAGAAAGGAATAGGAAAGTGTATTGAGAATTGAAGGATGAGGTGGCAGAAATGAGTGGACAATCTGGTGGCTAAAGCGATTGAAAAAATAGTTATATGAGGGGTGGAAATGATTGGTGGAGCAGGAGGAGTAGGAGACCCATAAATTCTTGTTATGAAGATGTATTTGGCTCGCAGGTTGCTATGAACAATTAAAAAGAGGTTTAAAAAATTATGGGTGGAAGTGCAGGCGGTTAAATGCGTCCATAAGGTCTAATTGTGGTATTAAGTAAGTAGATGATACAAATGGATGGCATAATGGGTTAAGTTTTAGGATTTGGCGCAAATATTCTTTATCTGCTTTTTGTAATTCTGTTAATCATGTGCATCGTAGGCATGAGCTGTTCCTTCTGGTTTGTTGTCAGGAGTAGCTTATGCGCTCCTTGGGTTCGATGACCTTGTTCTTGACCAAGTTCTCATACTGCATGCTGTATGCATTGTCGAATTTCCTGTAGTTTATGCTGCCTATAAGCACTTGCCTCACCACTACGTACATGGCCTTTATGCCGCCCAATATTCCGACAAGCGAATTCCCTGTATCTTCCATCGCCCCTTCATGGTATACAGGCATGATGTACATTATGCCGTCAGGAGTCTCGAAGTCGCATATGTATGAGAACATGTTTGTGAAAGCCTCACGCTCGTCCACTATATACTTCCTGTGCGTGTCCCTCGTCTGCATGAACATTTTCTTGTTTATTATATCGAGCAGTATTATGCCCACGTATTTAAGGTCAGGGTTTGATATTGATATCGTTGGGCGCAATATGGCAGGGGTATCTCCGGATGTCAGCTTGCCGTAGGCGTTTTTGGCGCTGCCCATGGGAAGCGCATACTTCTTGTCTATCTCTGAGAAGCTTGCTGTACTATCGGCATTGAACTCCCTGAGCACGGCGTATTCCCTATATAGAAGGTCGTGCGCGGATGGCCTCGGATTGCGCTTTGATCTTGCCCACACCTTCTCCTTGAGCACATCGAAGAACTTGTCCCTGAACGGCACGAAGCCGTAGCTCTGGTCTACTGGCGTTACCGTCCATATCGCCGACACGCCTACGAACGCTCCGTGCCTGCGTATCCTGTCGAGCAGTATGTTTAATGTATAGTTGTTCTCGGCTACGCAGTACATCATGATGTCGTAATCCCCTTTTGTGAGCATGGCAAGCTGCACAAGCCCTTCGCCATCGAGCGCGGCTTTGATGCTCTCCGGGCTGGGCTCAGGATCAATGAACTTCACGAATATGAAATAAGTAGAAAAGCCTATTGCTGTAGGGTTGATCTCTATCGTGTAATGTATGCCTAGCGAAGCTTCCATCTTCTTCAGCTTGTAGGGCACGCTTTGGCTCCTTATGCCGGCTATCCTGCCTATTGAGCCATAAGAAAGCCTTGAATTCATGCTCAGCGCCATGAGGATCTTGGTGTCCTCCTGGCTTAGATGCAACTGCATTTCTGCCGCTGGCGCTTGCGCACCGCCTCTCTTGATTTCGGTCTCGAGCGCCTCTATGCGTTTGAGGTACGTGCGCTCGAGCTCCCTCTTGCTCTCTGCCCTATGCCGCGCAGGCACTATAATGCCTTCGGCAGTTATCCAGCCAAGGTAGTTGGTCTTCTTCCTTGACCTGCCTATGCTTGGATCGTACCTGCTCGTAGCTTCAAAGATGCAGAACCGCTTGTTCAAGTACTTGAGCTCCACATGCGCCCCGTATGCAAGCTTCAACGACTCAAACGCAGTTTTTATTTTTTCGGGGGGCTGCATCGGCATCACATTAAGAAGGTTGGTTATAGCATGCCATATATTTAAATATATCCATTAGCTTCGTAACACATTACTAATATATTCGCAAGTATTTTATTATTATAAAACGATGGGTATATAAATAAGTATGTTGATTATAATATAGTATTTTCACTAATGAATTGTGGATAGGATCAATAATTTTATTCAATATGTATGATTGCATTTATATAAAAGGTTATTCATAATAATTAATGGCTTTCGGGCGATTGTGGATGGACGCTGATGTAAAAACAGAAAATTGTGCTCATGCCTATCCGTATGGATCTGACATGCCTGCTTTTTCTTTCCCACCCAAATTTGCATTTATGCGTTTCCTCATAAACCCGAAATCTATGGTGCGTGCTGGCTTAACGGCACGCACCGCCACCACCCTTTAACATGGCGATATTATGGGCATATTTAAAAGAAAACAACGTGCCGTAGTGGCTGAGAATAAAGAAGGCGACGCAATGAGCCTGGTAGCGACAGGCGAGAATTCGTGGAGGATTGTATATGCGGACAAAAATGCCAGATTGCATCATGCAAGAAAAGAGGCGGTGAAAGCCATCGCTGAAAACAAGATAGGCCCGTATAGGATGTATTTTAATAGATGATTGCTATGGCAAGCCAGAAAGATGCCTCTAGATATCATGGATATGTCAGCGGCAGCAGAATGTACAAATTTGTCATAAATAGCCCAAAGGAATCGGCTGATCCCGAAACCATAGCTGAATACTTGATACATATGGATGCAGTAGCTGAAGTGGATGTTTCTGATTCAGACGATTATAGGGGCCTGCTCATAAAGGCCAGATTCCTGCCTGGAAAGGTGCCATTGAATGTATATGGATATATAAGCAGCAGGATAAGCAGGAAGTATGGAAGGATAGAGAATGCAAGCACCAGATAACGCTTTTTTTGAAAAAGGTTTCCCACCCTTATGCATGGCCTTTGGCCATGCAATTGTTCGGCGCATAGTGCAAGCCATGCCAATATTATTATTAGCCATCTGCGAGTATGATAGGGTAGCAATGCTATCAACTGGCGAAAGGCATGCGTCTCGTTGATCTTGTATCTGGGATGAAACGGAAGGCTCTTGATTCTCAGGAAGCGAAGCTTTATGCAGGCATTGACGATGCAAAGACGATTTTCAAATGGTTTGTCCGGAGATTCTCTTTTGAATATGATGCAAGTTATGCGCATTACTTCTCGGCTTTGGGTCTGAAGCCTACTGGGGATAAGGCTGCCATAAGGAATGCATATAGGTCAATAATCAAAAATTACCACCCGGACGTGAACAAGGGCCTACTCTCGGAAGAGATAACCAGGGAAGCAAACGAAGCATATAGGTTCTTGAGCAATTACAGCATGCATTCCGAAGGGGAATCCCTGCAAAAGGAGAGCAAAGGCGCATTGCTGGACGCGCTTTCCGGCGAGTACGAAAGGATTTTGGAGAAGGATTACGACAATCTGAAGAGGTCGCTGGGCAGCGGGTCTGTAGAGAGGTGGTATTATGATCAGGAGGTCGGACGGTTCCTTGACTGGAACAAGCGGAGCTCCCTCGCAGTGGATAATGCGATCGGGGACTTTATGGATCTAGGAAAGAAGCTACGGGCTTTGACAAGCGCTGGCAGAAGGCTTCTGAAGCGCGAGAAGGATGAGCGCAAGATGAAGATGCTCCGAAGCAGCATCGCAGAGGTTGAATACCTTTATGAGAGGCATATGCGCATAAAAAGGCTTGTCGAAAGGGACGTGTTAAAGGATTTCTATGCCTCGACAAGGAGAAATAGCGAAGAGCTCAGTAAACGCATGAAAGCCGGCGCGGGGTAAACGCCTATGCTTTGCGGATTTCAGGTTGAATCCCTCAACACATTAGTGTGTATCTCCTTGGCGAGTTGCCTGCCCCGAACTATGTCAGGCGAAACCGTGAGGTGCTTCTTTGCGCCTTTTCCTTCCATCCTTAGGAAGGATGACAGCGCCACAAAATGCATGCCTTCGCTTTCCCGGCTGCCGCCAGCGCTTGATACCCTGCACGGTGCAACGGAATCGCCGCTGTATGATATGTCGGTCTTTGCGGTTTCTACCCCCAACACCCTGAACTCTTTGCCTTCGTATGAGAAGCGCAGCCCATCGCCCCCATAATGCAGCACAACCTCTTTCCACGCTGTTTTCTTGTAATGCATATTCTCACCTATACGTATAGGGGCAGGTATGCATTGCCCTACATATGCACTATGCTAATGATTTAACCTTTTCTATGCGCAGCGTATAACTTGGCAAATGCGTTTTTAGCGTGGCAATTATGCGTTCCTTTTTGCAGCATAGCCTATTGACTCCATGGCTATCTCTTTCAGCTTCGATTCGGGCAACGCTGACGAGAGGCGCTTGAATGACTCTACAGCCTGCGACACCAGGGCGTCGGCATCTTTCTGAGCAAGTTGTGGGGCGTGGAGCTCATTGAACAGGTTTAGCACCCACAATACTTCGTCTTCTGTTTTTGCAGACCTATCTTTCATGTATACCGCTTTTAGCTTATCTAGTTGTGCCTGGCTGGCATTCTGCACTGCATGCCACAGTATTATGGTTTTGACGCCATCGCGCACGTCGTTGCCGATGCTCTTCCCGAGTGTTGCCTGGTCCGATATGCAGTCCAATATGTCGTCCTTTATCTGGAAGGCGTTGCCAGCAGGCACGCCGTATTCCTTTATAGATGATACAGTATCGTCATCTGCACCTGCTATTATCGCGCCGCATTGCATTGGGCCGTACACCGAATAGTATGCGCTCTTGGCGTGTATCGACTTGAAATAGTCTTCTTTGGTGAATTTCGATATATCCTTTACCTCGCGGGTGAGCCTAACGTCCAGGTACTGCCCCTGATGTGTTACTATCATCATATTGTAGAATTTGCTGAAATATGCATTGCCCCTCTCTTCCCCGAGGCGCTTGGCGGCTTCGTAGGCAATTTTCCAAGTTATAGCGTGAACCATGCTGCCTGCAGTTATTGCATACCTGTCGCCGAATAGAACGTGTGCTGCTGGTCCGTTCCGTCTTACTGTGTTGCCATCCATCCAATCGTCATGCATAAGGAAATAGTCTTCTGAGGCCTGCTGCGCTGCAGCAGGCAGCACCGCATCTTGATCGGTCCCGCCATAGAGCCTGTTCCAAAGCAGTATGTAACTGGGCCTTCTGTACTGGCCCCTCCTTTCTGTGTATGTTAGCGCCATCTTGTTAAATTCTGCTGGGCCAGAGGTTGGGAAATAAGACACAAGGAGGTTGTATATGTCATCCTTATAAAGAGCGATGAATTCCTTGAAACTGCTCACATTGTCAATATTGTGGTTAGCTTCCATCATAATCACCATCACTATTGAATATGCACAATAAATTAATAGATAGATGCCTATTCGACTAATGACGTCCATGTTGTCTATTGCAGCTATTCCGCCTTTACCTTGCCGCCGTTGCCTGAGCACTTCAGCTTTGAAAGCGGGTATAGGGCCTTTTCATACAGGTAGAAGGCGATAGCGCCAGAAATCTGTGTAGATGATAGGAGTATTATGGGATTCAGGTATGGTGCAGCATTGACTGGATTGTGCAAATATGTCTCATAGAGCACTTTCGCTGCGGCAGGAAAGCCTAATGGCTATGTCTACTGCAGTGAGATCTGCAGGCAGCATGAGGCGGTTTGGCTTGCTTGAGAGTATATCGTGATATATCTCCAAAACCGTTGAAGTCAGCTGTTTCCAAGCATTGATATTGTCGTTTTGCGGCTTTTGCCTGTTCTTGGTTTCCATATTAATACTGCAGCTTTTCAGATATGTGCCATAATAGTATGAACTGCCCACAAGCTGCAGTGCTTTGCTGCCGTCATATGGTGCAGCAGCTCATCTTGCTGATATCGCTGTAAAAGGATATTGAAGCCAGTTTAAGTGCTTCGTTGAGCGTCGGGAACGGGTGTATGGTGTCGATTATGTCGTCTATTGTAAGGCCGAACTTCACTGCCAATGTAGCTTCAGATATCATGTCTGAGGCATTTCTTGCAAGTATGCTCACGCCTAATATTCTGTGCGTCTTGTAGTCTATCACTATCTTCACGAGCCCCCTTTCGTCGCCTATTATGCTAGCTTTTGGCACGCTTGACATTTGGAGCACACCGCAGCTGCACTTTATGCCTGACCCATTGGCCTCTTCATCAGTCAATCCGACCATAGCTGCTTCGGGCATAGTGAATACGACGTTAGGCACTTCATGGAGGTTTATTGTAAGCTTGGTATTTGCGAAGGCATTTTGCGTGGCTAGATTGCCCTCTTTTGCAGCAAGGGTTTCGAGCATGGGATTCCCCGTCACATCTCCAGCAGCATATGTGCCTACCTTGCTTGTCATCATATACTTGTCTATTTTTATGAAGCCCTGTTTATCGGTTTTTATGCCTAGGCTCTGCAGGTTGAGGTGCTCAGTATTGGGTGCCCTTCCGGTGGCAAACAATATTTGCTCTGAATATGCGCGTGACACTTTGCCATTTACTGAAAATTCTACATATTTTTTGCCGTCTTCCTCTCCTATCTTTTTAGTCTCTGCCCCGGTGATAATGCTTATGCCAGATGACTTCATGTAATATGCAAGCGATGATGAGACTTGAGGCTCCCATCCTGGCAGTATGGTGTTGCTGCGCTGCAGTACTGTAACCTTCGAGCCCAATGAAGAGAACATTTGAGCGAATTCGAGCCCCATGGCCCTGCCGCCCACTATCGTAATGGATTTGGGTAGCTCTGCAAGTGACAGTGCTTCTTCGTTGGTCAGGTACGCAGTTTTATTGACGCCCTCTATTTTTGGTATACTTGCCTTTGCGCCTGTTGCTATAAGCGTTTTTTCTGCGGCAATCTCCTTTTTGCCCGCAGATATGGTGCCATTTTCATTAAATGACGCAAAGCCTTCTACGAAGCTGACATTCTCGAGTCCCTTGAGCACTTCTTCGTATTTGCTGGTTCGCATGCCAGATATTAGGCGGTCCTTATCGCGCATCATCTCTTTGAAGTTTATTTCTGGTTTGCTTATTTCCACGCCGCTGAATTTACGTGCACGGCCATCAATCGCGTATTCGCCTGCCGATATGAGCCTTTTGCTCGGGACGCCGCCGACATTCACGCATGTGCCTCCGATCAGAGCTCCGGGAGTTGCATTCTTGCCTATCATGACTGTTTCTATGCCCAATTCGTTGGCTTTTATCGCGGCAGCGAATGCGGCTGCACCTTGGCCCAGTATTGCGTATTTGAATTCTTCCATTCTCTCACTTATATTATCTTTTCCTACTATCTTTCGCTATTATGCCGCATGCCTGCAGGTGTGTTTCATATCTGTCCATATGCGAAGCTATATTTTTCACTATCCTGGCTGCAGCGGGTTCTATGGCGTATATGTGCTCTTTACCTATCTGCCTGACATTGACAAAGCCGCAATTTGTCAGGCATTTCATATGATGTGATACGTTGCTTTGTTCTAGAACGGTGAGTTTGGCTATGGAACCCACATTGAGGGGCTTTTTGAGTAATAGCAATAGTATATTGAATCTATTTATGTCACCAAACGCATCAAAGAAAAGCTGCACGGTTTCTTTTTCCATATTTATACCCCTTTTATTGCGGCTTCGAGTTGGTTGAGCGTTGCCGACGGTTCGCCGTTTACATATAGTATCTTACCTGAAGGTGATATCAAGTAGTAGATGTCTAGGTACCCCTTTGGGTCGTATGCCTTGGTAAGATTATAACCAGAATAGCCTTGGGTTATGTATCTGGAGCTCTGGCCTGCGTATGTATTCACAAATTGGTTTATTGTGGGGCCTGCATAGCCGAAATCCTTGTATGCCTCTATTTCCAGTATGCTGACATTCCTTGAATTGAAAAAAGAGATGTTTTTGCCTAATGCCTGCGTGCCTTCTGCGCACGTCGAGCACCACGTAGTTACTATGTATAGAAGAACTTCTTTGCCTGAGTATGCACTTAGGTCTGTATGGGTGCCATTGAGCAAATAGAATCCTTTGTTAGGTGCACTGCTCCCTGTAGGTATAGAAGACGCATTTGGTGACCTGCCGAAAATCTGTATGAGAATGAATATTGCGGCTAGAATCACCAATGTTATCCAGATATAATGCAATTTTTTCATAATTACCACAATTTAGCATCAAGCAGATCATTTGACGTTACGGGAACAACACAGCTTTACTGAAGATTTGTATATTGCTACAAGCAAAAGCGCACCGGATAGCAGCAACAGCAGAGGCTCGTATGTGGCCATAGGGCCCTGTATTATGCCCGTGGTGCCTATTACAGTAGAGATGGATGCACCTGACAATGCAAGCAGTGATGGCACCAATGCCGTGCAACACATGCTGCTCGGCAACACTGCTGCCAAGAACGATCCTATGGACAGTTTCGCAGAGGCATTAACGCCACGTTTAATCCCGTATATGTTCATCACAATAACGACTGAAAACAGGGCTGATAACAAGAATGACACAATAATGACTGCAACACTTAAACCAAAGAGGGCAGAACCAGATAGGAGCGCTATGCTTGAATATGAGAGCAGATAAGCGTACAGCATAAACATTAGCGCAGTTATTACTGCGAAAATCGCGGCATTGCGCTTTTCGCTGAATATGATTCTCAATGAATTAGCTATGTCACCTAAACGCGCATACATATGAATCTATATTCATATATGTATTAAACTTATTAAATGTTTTGTTGTGTGGGGGCTGCATACTATAACCCAATCATTTAGCGGGGAGTGCTGCAAGCAACGGTTTTATATACCTTTTAAAATATGCACTTACCGATACACAGGGGTTTTATTTTGAGCATCAGGTCTAAACATATCGTATACTTTATAGTATTAAGCACATTAGCGTATAGCATTGGCGGTGTACTGTCATATATTGGCGTAATGAGCATGCCGTTTTATTCGTTCGTACTGTTGTATGGTATAGGCATGCTTCTCGGAGTATTTGCAATGGCGATTCCACTAAAGATGCATTTTGGGTGGAACAGAAAACGCTATGCATTTGCAGTGGCTTCCGGGTTGGTAATCACCATATGCCTGTATGTCCTATTTTTCTCATATAGGTACTACAAGCTAGCAGCAATATACC
>JAJYTM010000021.1 GCA_021793035.1 Microcaldota archaeon | reverse complement strand
TGTCCTCGCCTATTGACCCTTTTGCCCTGAGAATGTCTAGGGACTCAAAAACTGGTGTATCTATGGTAAGGAAGCCAAAGTTCTGGAACACTCCCTCGACGGTCTTGATTGCCTGGTTGCGGAAAAGCGCCTCGCTAGGCAAAAGGTCCCTTACGCCCCTAGGGAAAGGCAAGTCTTTCATAAACTCTCCAATATGAAGATGTATAGAAAAATTAAAAAGAGAAGCGTGCAATCAGAGGTTCTCCTCAATCCACTTCTTCAGCACGTTTTTTGGCACAGCACCGACGGATGCCGCCTTCAGCTTTCCTTTTTCTATGAGCAGCGTAGTGGGTATGCTCATTATATTGAATTTCTCGTCTATGTGCTGGTTGTCGTCCGCGTTTACCTTTGCGAACTTTATCTTGCCCTCATATTCCTTTGCCGTTTCCTCTATTATGGGGGAATACATCCTGCAGGGACCGCACCATGGTGCCCACACATCTATTATCACGGGCACGTCCGACTTCAGCACTTCATTCTCGAAAGTTTCGTCTGTTACGTCTATTATTCCCATATTTTATCACCATGAACCATGAAACTGCCATGCCATATACACAGACACAAAAAGCAATATAAAAATGCCCTAGATAATATATAAAAGTATCGCATACGCGCTTTTATCTATCTGCGTATTTGCTGCTGTTCTGAGGTATGCACTGTTATAATACGTATCTTGTAGAATTTGCTGTATACATTGTGCACGAATATGCATATAGCCTCTATATCCCTGTTGCCTTCGTGCGATTTGTACTTGACTACGCCGAGGCCCATATCCCCTATTTCGACCTCGTAGCTCGGCGAGTATACTGCATTGGCCAAGGCATCCGAGTTCACCCCGCGCCGCAGCATCATACCCGCTGCATGCTTGGTCAGCTCTATGTCTGAATTGCTTATGTTGACATTGCCTACAGCCTCTCCACCCAGTTCCACTTCGTTAGATTTTGATTTTGCTTTCTGCAAGCCCCCCATCAAATCTAAATGGATTGCTCAGCAAACATTAATAAGTGTTCATGCCAGCGCTCTGAGGACGATCCTTCTCTGCATTAATATAATGCAGGCGGCAAATATGAAGCCGCCTGCTAATCAGTTAGGGCCTTGCTTATGGTTCAGCCTTTTTCCTGTGCAGCTATGAATATTGTGGATGCATTCAGCTTCTTCTTCTTGTTCTCTCTGGCGTATTCCTTTGCCCTGCTTATGCTGTCTACTAGCTTGTCTGCGAGTATGGTTTTTACTGCTGCGTCTATGGCTTTGCCATCGTTTATGTCTATCCTCCTGTATATCTCTTCGAAGTCAGCCTCGTCCAGTATCTGGAATGCTTTGCTCTTCATGCGCCCTAGTCTTTCATCCGTCCCATCCATCTTTTTTGCCATTTCCTTCCCCCACCTTATGCAACCTTTTCTGTTGGTCACTTCTTATTGCGGCTTAAGTCATATAAAAAGATTCCGTCATAAATAGGGGAACTTTCTAATATAGTATTAGTATAAAATAGGCACATTTAAAAAGCTTGCTTGTAGGGCATGCATCATATGTGCAGCGCCGCGCTTATGGCGAACATGCGCGGCTTCTCCTCCCTGACGAAGACAAGCCTGCTTGAAGCATCGAGAGGTATGGCCTTTGCCAGCGACACCCTGTACACGTCCCCATCCAAGGGTTCTATCGTGGCCTCTACATTCGAGAAATCGGATACGGCTTCGCAGCGCATCTTTGCACCCTTAGCCGAAGCGGCAAACTTGTTGAACTGCATCTCCGCCTCGAAATCCTTGACGTACGCTATCGCTTTCTCCGAGAGGGTGTCCCCTTTCTTTACCTCAGAGCTCTCTATGCCTTTCATGGCTATGCCTATCCTAGTCCCTGCGGCTGCGCTTTCTATATCCACGTCCTGGCTCTGGAGATGCCTTATGGTAACCTGCTTGCCGCTATTGTGCAGCAATATGTCGTGCACCTTTACCGTGCCGCTCCTCACTATCCCGAGCGCCACGTCGCCGACTCCCTTTACCGGAAAAGCCCTGTCTATTACTACCTTTACGCCCTGGTTCTCGCCGCTGCCCTCGGGCTTAAAGTCAAGCATGAACTGCAGCAATTCGCCCTCATTCTTCACATAATGCTTCAGTCCGAGCCCGTTTATTATCTTGTCCACCGGATTGGCGTCTGTAAATACGACTGGCTTGCCAAGCATGCTGCATGCAACTACTACGTCCCCGAACACCGCATCGAGACTGCCCGTATCTAGTACAACCAGTTCCGACAGAATCAGCGATTGGGGGACTGCATAGTACTTATCTTCTATCGAGTGCGGGGCCAGCATGACTATATTCTTCGTATCGCCATGCCTGTTATAGAATGCAAGGCCGTTCTCGCTGCCCTTCTTGCCGAGCATTTCTGCCAGTCTGATTCCATTTGGCATCGCGACTATAAGGTTATCCATGCTCTCACGCCTTGAAAATTAATAAAATCTAACCAATGCACTTTGCGTCAAATCTGAGATGAACCATATTTAAAAGCCTTTCCTAAATTGTTTCGCAAGGTATAAATATATCCTAAGAGTGACGTAATACTATAATGTAAGATTGCAGCGAACATTCGTACTGCGAGTTACAGAATGTTATTATAATATAAGGATTTAATAAATAGCTGTGCAGGGATGGCGGAGCCTGGTCAAACGCGACGGACTCAAGATCCGTTGGCTTAGGCCTGCGGGAGTTCAAAACACGCTGAACAAATCTCCCTCCCTGCACTCTATTTGTTGTTATGTTTACAGGTGTTCCAAATGGTTGCTAAAAAGATGCCGAAAAAGAAGGTCGCTAAAAGAAAGTCTGCTTCCGCAGCCAATGCCAGGCCAGCAAAGAAGGGAAGGGTATACGACATACCACATTACCCGCAGAGCGAGGAATTCACCAGCGCGGGCGCCTGCGCCATGATGGTGCTGAAATATGTGAACAAGGGCTTCAAGCCAAAGAAGGACGAGATCGAAGAGCAGGCGATATGGCAGGATGCCGTGAGCGGCAGCGTATGGCACGGCTCGAGGCACGGCCTCGCATATGCCCTGGCAAAGAGGGGCGTTAAGCCGCAGATAGTAAGCAACGTTAAAGATGAGGGCTACGAGAAGAAGCTCGCCGTATTCGAAGGCATAAACATCGACACTCTGCATGCATCATTTGAAGAGATAAAGAAGAAGGCAAAGGAAATGAACATAAGGGAGAGCTATGGCACCGCATCGATAAACTCCATAAAGAAGCACATAGACAACGGCATGATACCGATAGTCATAGTGGATGCAAATGCGCTCAACCCGAAGCAGAACATAGAGCCTTCGCCGCAGTGGGTGGTAGTGAAAGGCTACGACAAGGACCTGTTTTATATAAACGACCCATATACGGACAGCACTGTATCGATGGAGCCGGAACAGTTCAAGGAGGTCCTTGGCTTCGAGAACGAGTACAACGTGATACTCGTGCCGTCAAGGAAAGTGAGCAAGTAAGTGGCTATTTTCTTTGGGCGGTTCGCGCGCCCAAAGCCCTTTTTATCTCTTCAGCATACATTCTGTTCTGCTTGTCAAGGCTGAAGTTCCTCTTCGCAAACTCCTCAGCTCGCCTGCCCATGCGCTCCAGGGCGCCAGTATTGGAATACATCGCATAGAACTTATTGGCAAAATCGCCAGCATCGTCATATCTATATACCATGCCGTTTTTACCGTCCTTCACCATGCGCTCCTTCATATTCCCGGATACCACTGCATTGTTCCTATCATTGAGCAGCACAGGTATGCCGCAAGCCATCGCTTCGACGAAGGCCCTGCCTGGGCTCTCCCACTCAGATGCAGATACATAAAAGCCGCTATCGTTGTACATCTTGACGAGCCCATCGCCTGCCATATGGCCGAAGAACCTGATGTTCTTGTCAAGTCCGAGCGCATGCGCCAGCTTCCTGTAGTGCCCAGAATCCGGTCCATCACCGACAACCCTGAGCAATTCGCTGCCTGAGAGTTCAGGGTGCGCATCTATTGCCTCGCGTATTCCGCGTATCATGAAAGCGACGCGCTTCTGCCTTTCGTCGAGCCTGCCTATATATACGCCACCAAGGTAGCTTTTTGCGAAGCCCTTCAAGCGCACATATTCCGCGCCTATGGCCAGCCCTACGTGCGCTACCCTGGTCCTCCTCTTGAAGAATCTTGCTGCATGTCCCAATTCTGGCAATATGCTTATGTATGTATCGAGCCATCGGCGCATCAGATGGCATATGTAGACAGTCCCAAGCGACCCCAGGAATGATGTGCTGCTCGCCTCCCTGCTTCGCCCCAGCGCCTTAGGTATGCTCTCCCGCAGCACATATGCGAATCCCAGCAACAGGCTTTTCCGGAGCGCGTATGCGTTATTGGTAATTATGTTTGCCCTATCTATGTATATTGTCTTGGTATTCGGATGCGCCTTCTTGTACTCGTCGATTATCGGCACGTCCATCCTTGAATTGAGCACTACAAGGTCATAGTCCCTCTTGAAGAAACCAGGGCTGTATGTCTCGATCAGCCTGCCCTTGAAGAAGAACCGCCGGGCTATCATGCGGTAATAATCCCCTGCCGAATGCCTGCCGCCAGCGAATACCTCGTTGGCACCGATCGAATTGTGCAGGCCCATCTTCGAGAAATCACCCAGCAGGTCTATGTCATAAGTGCCTAGCCTAGACAGATAGCCGTACATAAGCGCTATGCCCTTCACAGAACCGCCGAAGGTGTTATAAGAACCCGAATCCATCAGCAGTATCCTCTTCTTGCTTTTCAGAAAATCATCCATCTATGCCAATCATTGATAAAAATATGCACCCATCCCTTATATAAATGTAATTCTTTGCGCGGGTTTCTGCGCAGGATGGCTTTTACGGGCAGGAAGGACGGGCGGACAAATCTTTATAAACCTTAAGAGAAAAAGAGTAAATACGCTATACTGCTTATGGTATTCAATTAGGTGAAATTATGTATCCAAACATACAAGCATATGATAGGGGTGTGATGTTCAGTCCTGATGGCAGGCTGTTCCAGGTAGAATACGCCCGCGAAGCCGTCAGGAAGGGCGCTACTGCAGTAGGCATAGTAACGCAGAAATCCGTCGTGTTCGTGGCACACAAGAACATAACAGAGCCCCTGGCAGTGCCCAGCTCACTGCAGAAGGTGTTCAGGATAGACTCATACATAGGCGCGACCTATTCGGGCATGGCATCCGACGGCCTCAGGGTGATAAACCTGATGAGGTCCAAGACCCAGTCGCACAGGATGGTATATGACGAGACCCAGTCTGTCGAGACCGCATCAAGGGACATATCCGAGGAGATGCAGATGGCTACGCAGTACGGTGGCATAAGGCCGTACGCAATATCCCTTCTTGTCGGAGGCATAGATTCGGAGCCGCGCCTCTTTGAGGTAGAGCCAGGCGCATCATTCTTGGGCTATAAGGCGGATGCAATAGGCAGCGGCAAGAAGATAGCCGAGGACATACTTCAGAAGGAATACAAGGACGGCATGCAGGATGAAGACGCCATAAGCCTGGGCCTGAAGATAATAAGCAAGAGCACGGACGGGAAGAAGCTGCAGAGCGACAACGTCGAAGTGGCTACAATAGAGAAGGGCAAGGGCTACTCCAACTTCACGATCGAGCAGATAGAGAAATACCTATAATCAATTCGGCGCATATGAATGTCAGGCAAGACCGTAGTTGTCAAGTACGCGCGCAACGGCGAAACGTTTGAGATACTGGCCGACGCGGATATGGCTTACGAGTACATAACGGGCAAGCGCAGCGACCCGCTGAGCGTGCTCGAGACAGAGGAGATATTCAAGGATGCGAAGAAGGGCGAGCGCCAGAGCGAGGACAAGGTCAGCAAGGCCTTCGGCACCAACGACGTGGCGAAGGTTGTTGACATAATACTGAAGAACGGCAACGTGCCGATAACCACCGAGCAGAGAAGCAAGATGGTCGAGGAGAAGAGGAAGCAGATAATAGACCTGATAGCTACAAATTCAATAGACCCGAGGACCGGCGCCCCCAATCCTCCGTTGAGGATAGAGAACGCGATGAAAGAGATAAAGGTGTCAATAGACCCGTTCAAGGCGGCATCAGAGCAGGTCGAAAGCATAATAGCAAAGCTCAGCCCAATACTGCCGATAAAGTTTGCAACTGCCAAGATACAGGTAACAATACCCGCGGATTCGGCCAACAGGTGCTACGGAATACTGAAGAGGTTCGGCTTAAAATCCGAGGAATGGCTTTCTGACGGCAGCCTCAGGGCAGTTTTGGAATTCCCCGCAGGAATGCAGAACGATTTCTTTGACAGGATAAACAAGGCTACGCAAGGCCGTGCAGATACCAAGGCATTATGACATATCCGCATCCCAGACCGATGCCGCAGCGCCGAACCACTAAGTTTTTTATATTAGTCTGATAAATAGTATATAGGTGTTATTCCTTATCGATGGCTATCGCCACGGCGAGGTCCTATAATCTAGGCTTTTCAGCGTGCTGGCATGCGTTCAAGTTCAATTAAAAATTCAAAGGTGTTTTTATAAAAAGCATAATATTTCCCGGGGAGACGATAATAAAGGGCCAGAAAAGGATACCTGGCACATTCATAGAGGATGGCAATACCGTAGCGGCAACATTGTTCATATCTGATGGCAGCAGCTCCATACCCCTCGAAGGCAGTTGGTCGCCAAGGCGCGACGATCTGGTCGTAGGCAGCATAGAAGGAGTGAGGAACAACGTTTACACGGTGAACCTCTCGCATTTCGGCCGCGGGCTGATAATAGGAGGCAAATACGAGCGCTATTCCTTTGAGCCCAACGATGTCATAGAGGCGAAGGTAAAGGACGTTGAAGACCGTTCCACAGTCATACTCGCATATCCGAGGCCGCTCCAGGGCGGCATAACCCTGAGTGTTAAGCCCTCGAAGATACCTAGGGTCATAGGCAAGGAAAACACGATGGTAAACCAGATATCAGAGCTCACCGAGACAAGGATAGTGGCGGGCAAGAACGGCCTTGTATGGATAAAGGGCAGGCACGTGTCGCTTGCCATGATGGCGATATCGATAATAGAAAGCGAGGCGCATACCTCCGGCTTGACAAACCGGATAAAGGCTTTGCTGGAAAGCGAATTGAACAAAAAGTGATAACATGGGTTCTCTACTTAACAAACCTGAATTGCTGAAGGACGGAAAGAGGCTTGACGGAAGGGGCTTTGACGAGCTCAGGCCGCTTAGCATAGAGGCGGGGATATTGAAGAATGCCGATGGCTCAGCGTACTTGAAATGGGGCAACAACCGCGTGCTGGCTGCTGTATACGGCCCCAAGGAAGCTACTCCAAAGCATTTTGCCGATCCGGCCAAAGCAATAGTCAAATGCAGGTACGCAATGGCGCCGTTCTCGTCCTTGGAGGACCACGGGAGGACCGGCCCCAACAGGAGAGCAACTGAAATATCGAAGGTCGCAAAAGAGGCTTTCGAGAACGTAATACTGCTTAATGAGTATCCAGGCGGCGAGATAGACATATTCATGGAGATACTCCAGAGCGACGGCGGCACAAGGGCAGCCGGCATAACTGCTGCATCCGTAGCGCTTGCAAACGCGGGCATACACATGAAGGATTTAATATATGCAGTTTCAGCCGGAAGGATAGGGGACCATATAGTCCTCGATGTAAACATGCTGGAGGACAATTACTCTGATGCAGATATGCCTATGGCTGTGGCGCCGCGCAACAACGACATACTGCTATTGCAGATGGATGGCGGCCTGACCAAGCAGCAGCACAAGGAAGCTGTCGACATGGTAATCCGCGCAGGCAAGAAGATACAGGAAGAGCAGAGGGCTGCACTCAAGAGGTGCTACAAGAACCTCGGCAAGGACGAATGAAGCGGTGACATAATGGACATAATAAGCAATTTAATGGGAGGATACATAAAGGATGCCCTTGAAAAGGGAGGCAGGCTGGACTCAAGGGGCCCGTACTCATTCAGGGAAATACATGTCGAGACTGGAATCATTTCGCACGCAGAAGGGTCAGCGCAGGTGGATATAGGCGCAACGAAGGTGCTCGCCGGCGTAAAGCTCATGGTCGAGGATCCGATGGCGGACACGCCAGGCCAGGGCAACCTGATGATGAATGCAGAACTGCTTCCGCTCGCATATGCGGATTACGAAACCGGCCCGCCAAGCCCCGAATCGGTAGAACTGGCGCGCGTCGTAGACCGTGGCATAAGGGCAGGGAACAGCATAGACCTGCTCAGCTTGGCACTGGATGATGGCAAGGTCTGGTCAGTATTCGTGGACCTGTACGTGCTCAACTACGGCGGCAACCTGTTTGACGCAAGCGGCCTTGCTGCGATGGCAGCATTGGCGAACACCAAGATGCCCAAATACGAGAACGGGGCGGTGATAAGGGAAGAGAGGGACAAGAAGCTTAAGATAGACAGCATAGTTACATACACCACATTCGGCAAGGTGAGCGATCACCTGCTGCTCGACATGAACATAAACGAGGAGGACATCGCCTCGGCAAGGCTGACCATAGCAACTGACGACGACCAGATAAGGGCAATGCAGAAGGGCAAGAACGGCAGCTTTACGAGCAACGAGATAGAAGAGCTAATAGATGTTTCATTTGAAAAGCATAAGGAGCTCAAAAACATAGTGAAGAAATCGACAGAGTGATTCTATGGTAAACGCAAGCATAAGATATGGCGCCCGCATAAGGAAGCAATACGCAGCGGTGCAGAAGGAGAAGAATGCGCAGTACAAATGCCCTTCCTGCGGCAAGATAAAGGTCAGGAGAGTGAGCACTGGCGTATGGAAATGCTCGCACTGCGGCAAGGTGTACGCTGGAGGCGCATACACATTCACAACCCCTGCTGGAGAAGCAGCGGCAAGGACCATAACCAGCCTGTCTGCGCAGAAACAGGCAGCGTGATCGTCAAGACGCACGCATTATAATGAAGTGATATTATGGTAAAAATTTCTTTCTCGCCAATACAGGAAGTTATTGTGCACGAGATAATAGACATCGACTTCGAGGACCTGCTCAGGGAAAGGATCACACCGGCAGGGAACATGCCGCTGTACTGGTGCGACGGGATACTGTTCAGCTTCTCGTCCATGCCTATGACAAGGGACGTGGTTAAGGACTACCTGGACGGCAAAGTGCATTGGCTAGAAGTGCACTACACGCCTATGAACAATTATTCCCCTGTACTGGAGCTCAACGATGAGCAGTACAAGGCGCTGCTGAAGATAAGGGTGATAGACACTTCGAAATCCAACCTGCATAAGGATTTCATAAAGTGGCTCAAGGCGAACCAGCAGATAAAGAAATGAATGCATTGTTGAATAATATTGAGATGGTATAAATGGCTTATGTGTGCGCGCACTGCGGAAAGAAAATAAAGGACCTGGACAATTTCGTCAGATGCCCGTATTGCGGCTACAGGATCATATTCAAGGGCAGGCCCAACATACCCCGGGAAGTATCGACCGACTAAGCGGGCTCAGAAGTGCTGCGGAAATAACTGCTACTATGCAATCAGGTGCATCTGCGCAGAATTGCAGTGCTCCCACAACCGGCTATTTGTCGCTCACTATTATGGTCTCGGATACGTTCTTAACCCTGTCGTACTTGACTGTGTTCTTTGCCAGCCTCGTTGCGGTGTTCTCCCCCTTTGCCAGCTCGTCGAGCTTTATGAGCAGCAAGCTGCCTATTGCTCCAGCCTCGAAGTCCAGGATTATGTCTTCTACCATGCCTATCCTCCTGCCGCTGCTGCTTATTATTTGCTTGCCATACATATCCGATAAAAGCATTGACAATTAATCACCTATCTTATCTCCATTATCTTTTTGGAAGCAAATATTCTTATTATATACTCCTTCAGCTCTTTCATGAATGCAGTGCTGTCTTTGTCCAGCGCGTCGAGCTCCTCCTTGCTAAACATTAGCTTATTTGAGTATACCAATTTCTCCAAGTACCTGTCTGTCAGCCTGTAAGAATGCGTCCCGCAATCCATGCATACATACCTGGGCACTATCGGGATGCCGTCTTCCTTCAGCGCACCGATGTCCCTCTTCACGTTGGTGCTGCCGCACTTAGGGCACGCCTTGGCAGTCTCAACATCCTTGTACTCGGCTGCCATGATCTCTCCCTCTATGCCCTCAAGGAACGATCTGGCTGCCTCCTCTATGCCTATCTCCCTCTTGAGCAGCTTCTGG
>JAJYTM010000020.1 GCA_021793035.1 Microcaldota archaeon | reverse complement strand
TGTTGTTTTTTATGTTGAGCCTTGCCTCCAAATGCATCCTCGG
Organism: Microcaldota archaeon; assembly: GCA_021793035.1. Lineage (GTDB taxonomy): Archaea > Micrarchaeota > Micrarchaeia > Micrarchaeales > Micrarchaeaceae > JAMCYB01. The sequence continues at coordinate 10,361 of JAJYTM010000020.1, read as the reverse complement.
AGCCTTCAGTCCAACCGCTTTCAATATGCTGTAGTACAACGCATTGCTGAGCTCGTAGTTCTCGTCCCTTATTACGTCTGTTATTCCGTGCAGCGAATCCATTATGGGGGTATTGAAATGGTATGTGGGCCATATGATGTACTTGTCGCCCTGCCTGTAGTGGATGGCCCTTTTTACCCTCAATAGGGTAGGGTCGCGCAATGTTGTATTGTCGGCTTTCATGTCGCCCTTGAACCTTATTATCATCTCGTTCTCATCGTATTTGCCTTCGAGCATATCGTCGAACTTCTGCGCGTTAGTCTCAGCGTCGGAATTCCTATGCCCGCATTCCAGCCCGTTGAACCTGTTCTTCTTGATGGTTTCGTGGTCGCAGCTGCACGCGTACGCATTGCCTTCCTTGATCAACTTCTTCGCATAGCTATAGACTTTCGGTATGCTGTCGCTCGCATAATACTCCGAATCGAACCTGATGCCTAGCCATGCAAGGTCCTCTTTTATGGCGTCGACATATTCCTGCTTCTCCTTTTCGGGGTTCGTATCGTCGAAGTAGAGATTCAGCTTGCCTCTGTAGATATCCGAGAACTTCTGCTCTAGAAACGCGGCTTTGGCATGGCCTATATGCAGGTAGCCGCTTGGCTCAGGCGGGAACCTGGTCGCGAAATTGCCCTCCTCGGCACCTTCCAGTACGAACTTGGGCTTGCTGTTCTCATCCTTCTCGGCTTTCTCCTCTCCAAACTCCTCTGCGTACGCCTCATATTCCTTCTTCACCCATTCAGCATCCATCCCGTTTACCTTCTCCACTACTTCCTCTACCGCCTTGCGCAGAGCGGCCATGTCTGCCTTTGCTTCTGGCACGATGGATAGGACCTTGCTCAGTACGCTTTCGACCCTGGCTTTGCCATACTCATATGCGTTCTTTATTGCGTATTTGTGTATGGACCCGCTTACCCTTTCATCAAGCGTCATCTATCACACCTTCGTTACTGTGACATTGTTAGGGACGAGAACATAGGTGTTGTTCAGCCTTCCCACTAGGGCAAGCACCCTTACCTGTACCGTGGAATTCGGCGCTACCGGGCTTGAATAGAGCTCGTAGTTCCTTGCAAGGGACGTGTTTGCGACTACCGTGCTGTTCTGCACGCCTAGCGTTGCGTGCGCTGGCAGCTCTATGTATTCGGGCGCGGAGAACGAGAAGGAGCTATTTCCAAACTCCTTAAGCAGGTCCACATATATCTGGTAGGTGTTATATTTGCCTGAGTATACGTCGAATGCGCCCGATACCTGGGTAAATGTGGCTATGCTGCCGTTGCTCTCCAGCGATGAAAGCAGGGCGGCAGTTTTGTTGGCATAAGTATCGTTCTGCAAGGCAATCTTAATGCTGCTGCCGTATCCGTATACGGTAGCATTCAATATCCCGCTCGCCAGAAAAGTGTTTGTTATATGCAATTGATGGGTGCCAGTTGCGCTGCCGCTGCTAGGGCCGCTGTTGCCACTTCCAAGGCCCGCTGCACCTGTCAAGAACATTACCGCTACTAGCAGCGAGCCGAGGAAAAGCAATACCCTCTTTCTTTTGCTATACATAATATTACCCTATCACTGCGAAGCATCGCGCGCGTTCAGTGCGCTGCAGAAGAATGCCTATTCCTCTTCCTTTGCGCTATCATGAACGTGTGTTTCAGCCTTCACATCCTTCGGCTTGGTGTACTCCTCCTCTATAACTACCTTCTCCACCTTGTCCATATAGTTGAACACCGTGGCTACGAGGCTTGTCTTGCCTACGAAATAGTTGGCATTCTTGTTGACATCTGCCCCATAAGACATCGAAAGCAGATTGTCCTTCAGCGCTATCCTGCTGGGCTCGGCATCGTACGTCCTCCCCAATGCGCGCACCTTGTCCTCGTTGCTCGATATCTGGTCTACTATCTTGACTTCGTAGCTTATGTCCTTGCCTGCATATGGGTTGTTCGCATCAACAACTACCCTCCCAGAGTTGACGCTCCGGACTATTGCAGTTATATTGTCAAGCTCTACTGTCATCCCTGGATACGGGTTTATGTCTCTCGCCCTGAATTCCGAGAGCGGCATTACCTTGACCAGGTCCTCATTCCTCTCGCCGAATGCGTCCTCTGGCTTGAATGTGAACTTCTTGCTCTCCCCTACATTCATCTTCCTTATCTCTCTATCAAGGCCCTTTATTATTCCGTTGGATCCTATCACTACCAGGACCTTGCCGTATTTCGCCTTGCTGTCGTATACGTTGTTCTCCTTCGCCTTGCTCTCAGAAGTGGTGGCTATTAAAGTATCCGAGCCCGCATCCCATGCGTCATATTCTATCTCTATAAAGTCATTGTCCTTGAAACTCATTCAATTACCTCTATGCGTAAAATTGCCATTGCATTGTGCTACTTGACATCTATTGCGAACGTGCTGTTTATGCTGACACCGAGCTTTTTGGCTATCTCGGATTTCTCCGCATTTATTATTATGGCATAACTGCTCCACTTGGTCGTGAGCTCCTTCGACCCGCACACCGGGCACACGTCTCCATGGCTTATCACAAATCCGCAATTCTTGCATGCTTTATCCTCCATTCAATTCACCTCATTTTGGCCTCCTGCTGCCGCCGCCCCTGTTCTGGACCCTGGGCGCGCCGAGTTTGAGCCACTCCGGCTTTCCTAGCCCCTCTGGCTTCATCGTGAGCGCTATCTTCGAATCCTTGGCGTTGTTCTTCATGCTCACCGTAGATATCTTCGCGTATACGAGATCGCCTTTCTTGAGGCTCAGCTTTCTCTGCTTGGATATGAATGTCTGCGTCTTCCTATCATAGGACAGGAACTCGTTGGCTATCTGCGAAACGTGCACCAGCCCGTCCATCGGGCCTATCCTTACAAAGGCTCCGAAATCCACCAGCTCAGTAACCTCCCCTACTACTACTTCGTCGACATAAGGCATGAACGACAGCACGTCGAATTCCGCCTCGTGGTGCGTAGCCGGATCACCCGGGTATATTATCCCGTCACTTATGCTCCTGACATTGAACACGGTTATTATTATCCCCATATCCTTGTCTACCCTGCCTTCATATTTGTTCTGGAGCTCTTCCTCCGCTACCTTCTCTATGTCCTGGTCGAACTTCTCGGGTGGCAGTGAGAACATGTCCTTAACCGTGTATTTATAATACATTGATTCACCTTTGCTTAATACACATCATGCATCTGCGATCTTGCCTGATTTTGACATCTTGAACACGCGCACGCCTTCAGATGACAGTTTGGCGGCCAAGCCGCTGTCGTTCGTGACCACTGCGGCGCCATCTGCCTGCGCGCTCTTTGATATCCATCTATCAACATAAGTTATTGTACTATCTACCTTAATATTCTTAGCCTTTAAGGCATTTAATGCCGTGCGTGCTGCCGCACCCTTCCTCCCCTTATTGGCACCAATCTTGTCCAATTCGCGCAGAATGCCGCGCGATATTATCGCTTCGTATCTGCCAAGCCTGTTTTCTATCGCGTCGAACACGTCCTTCCGGTACTCGAACCCGTAAAGGATCGCGCTCGTGTCTACGATTACCCTAAGCAATGCAGCACCTTTTTAATATTGACATTGGCATAATGTTATGTGCATACTCATGGATGAAAAGCAACTCAAGGAAAACATAAGTACGATACTGGGCAGCTTCCATGTGATAGCCGTAGTGGGCTGTTCGAGGGAAGAGGGCAAGCCGAGCCATGATGTGCCTAAGTATCTCAAGAGCGTCGGTTTCCGCATAATACCGGTTAACCCGTTTGCCGATTATATATTGGATGAGAAAGCATATAAAAAACTATCTGACATACCCGAAAAGGTTGAGGTTGTCGACGTATTCAGGCCTGCCACTGAAGCATTGCAGATCGCCAAGGAGGCCTATGCAATAGGGGCCAAGGCGCTATGGCTCCAGGAAGGCATAATAAGCGAGGAAGCGGAGAGCTATGCGCTGTCGCATGGGATGCTGTTTGTCATGAACAGGTGCATGATGAAGGAGCATTACGCCAGAAACATCAGCTGACCTCCCTACCTTCTTTCTTGAGCCTCTCGTTGACCACTTCCAGAAGCACCTGTGCGTTGTTGTGCTCTGTATCCTTTGTGGAATAGAGGAATGTCACTGTATCTTTGCTGTTTATATATTCTATGAGCTTGTCCAATGCCTTGTTTGAGGCGAGTTCCTTCCTGTACTTCTCCTTGAACGCCTTCCATTTTGCCGGGTCATGGGCAAACCATTTCCTGAGTTCGTCGCTCGGCGCCACGTCCTTTATCCAAACATCAATGTTCGGCGTGCTTCTTCTTATGCCTCGTGGCCATAATCTATCAACAAGTATCCTGTCGCCGTCAGTTATGTCTGCTTTGTCGTACACCCTCTTTACCTTTATCATCGGAACCACTACAATATTCAAAGATAGTTTTTTAAAGTTATTGCATAATGCGATTTACGCACATATTCCATATATGGACGACTGCAAATATGGAAAAAATAGAAAGTATTAAAAAAGATAACATGAATTAGGATATAGGTGACCCCTGTAAGGTGAATATAATGGGAATTTTTGATAAATTGGGCAAAGCGCTAGGCACAACAAACGACTTGAACATAGAGGACTACATGAACTCCGCCGAGATGGAGAACGTCGACGTCATGAATGAGCCGGCTGACTTCTACATCAAGCCGTTGACTCTGCAGCAGGAATCCGACATACAGACCATAGAGAACGAACTGCAGAAGAAGAATATAATACTGCTTAATGTATCCGAACTCGCCAAGAGGCCTAATACGCTCAAGGGCCTAGTCGATACGATAAGAGAGTACATTAATAAGATAAATGGGGACATAGCGAAGATAGATGAGGACAAGATAATACTCTCGCCTGCAAAGGTCAAGATAATAAAGAGTAAGAAAAGCTCAAACCAGGCTGGGAGATAAGACTCTAAGCCCGGCTCCTTCTCCTTCTATTCCCTGTTTCATGCCTGTCTGATAGGGCTATCGCTATGGCTTTCGCTTCCTTGCTGGTTGGGTTGGCCCTCAGCAGCACATTCCTGAATGCCCTTTGCACACCCTCACGGTCGCGTATGTTGCTGTGCCTGCGCACCAGATTGCCGAACAGCTTCTCCAAAGCTTCGATCTCCTTGCTTCCCGCATATATGTTACCGATGCGTCTATTGACAAGCCATCCTGTGAGCCCATACAGTATTATAGACAGCGCATGCGATATGTTGAGCGTGCTGTAATCCGCAGGCGTCTGTATGATTACTGACATGTTGCATCTCTGCAGCTCTTCCTTGCTCAAGCCGGTAGACTCCCTACCTATCAATATGCAGAAATCCCTGATGTTGTTTTTCTGAAGCATCATTGCCGCTTTGTCGAGGGGGTAGATATTGTAGAACGACTTGTCGGTCTTGTGCCATACTGCCGTGGTGCCTATGGCAAACCTGTTGCCTATGGCGCCCTCAAGGCTTTTGAATACCCTTGCTTTGTGCAGCAGGTCGGCGCCATGCTTGGAATACTTGAGTGCGTTCTTGCCGAGAACTTTGCACCGGGGGTTGACGAGCGCTATGTCGCTGATGCCGAAATTCTTTGCTATCCTGGCTATGTAGCCCAGGTTTATCTGGTAGAGCGGCTCCACGGCTACTATCCTTATCCCCCTATCTTTCAATCAACCATCCCTATATGAAGAACAGCAAGAACACAGTGGAGAAGTCAAAGAGCATATGCCCTATGATCGATGGATACAATGAATTGGTCCTCTTGAAGACATAGCCTGCCGCAAGGCCGAATGCGAACGCAGCTATAAGCTCTATGTATGAGAAATAGCTTATGTAATGCAACGCGCCGAACACCAGCGCGCTGAGCACTATGCCGAACCTCGGCACCATGAACCCCCTGAAAAGTATCTCTTCGTCTATCGGTGCAACTAGGAACACGAATATGTAGAAATAAAGCGGCAGGTTGGATAGGTATTCTGTAACATTTGAGCTTATGTATGTGTGGGTGAGCACCTCTATCGCACCGATGAAGAACTCAAGGCCGAAGAACAGCAGGAAAAGGAATATTCCAAGCGCCACATACCTGTATGTGAGCTCCCTCCTGGATAGGCCCAGCTCTGATATTATCCTCTTGAGCCCCTTTCCCCTGAGCATCAGGTATGCGAACACTATGAACGGGAATATCAGCGACAGGGTGATAGAGGAATTCGCCAGCGCGCTTGAATATGCGCCGCAGAGCCCCATGGCAGAGCTGCCTATCGGCGACTCATTCTTGGAATAATAGGAGTTGCAGAAGCCCGCCAGGCTGTTCACCGAAACGTTGCCGAGCTGCGGGTATACGCTCTGGTAATGCTGGAATTTTGCGTCCAGCATGCCCGGTATGACGAACAGCGTCAGCACTACGAGCACTATCAATCCGATGTAGAAAAAGTACCTTAGCGCAGCAGGCGCCGGCCTGTCCAACGATGCGGATTCACTGCGCGCCGCCTTGGCATTCTGGGATGCGGCACGCTTTGTCCTGCCTTTGTTAATTCTGTGGCTTTTAGTGCTGCGCTTCTTTGCAGTCACTTATCACACCGCAGCTCCGCTGTCCTTCTTTCCCTGCTTTGGTTTCTGCGGCTTCTTAGCATCCTGCGCCTTCTGCTCGGTTTGAGCCTCCTTCGCCTGGCTCTTGAACTCAGTATAACTGCACTTGCCGCACGTGTACCTATCCGCATGGTTTGCCATGCGCGAGCCGCACTTCGGGCACTCCTTCGGAGGCACATATGGCCTTATATCCTTCTTAGCCGATTTCTCTTCTGCCATACGATCAACTTGTCATAACGATTAAGCATAAAGCCACTATAGCATATCACTGCGCCTCCTTCTGCGCTTCGGCTTCCTTCGCATTGCCCTTCTTCTCAAGCCTCTTAGTCAGGTACTTCCTCTCATACCTGTCCTTCGCCTCCTTGTCCCGGTACGAATAGGCCCTTATCTCGCTCTGCCTGAGGCCGAACCTCTGGTCTATCCGGTTGATGATTGTGTTCTCAGGCTTAAGGCCCAGCTTCTTGCATATCTCCGTCTTTGCCTCGTCTATCGATACTGTCCTGTCCTCGTAAGTAACAAGGAATTTTATCTCCTTCCTTCCAAGCAGCTTGTTGTCCACTTCTTCAATGACTTTTATCTCCATGTTATCATCTATTGGTTTATTACCCTCGAGAGCGCATGCCTGCCCATCGCCTCTATAAGCTCCACTTCTTCTCCTGCCTTGAGCTTGCCCTGCATCTCCTCCGGTACTGGCAGCGTATCGACCTGATAAGTCTCAAGGTCCATCACCTGCGCGTTGTTGCCTTCTATTGACACGATCTGCGCCTTCTTCTTGGCAATTACAGGCACCTCGGCCTCTCCGTCGCTCGGCTTCAGCAGCGTCTTCTTCTGGCCGTCGAATATGCCTATGGCCGTGACGCGCATCTTTGCCGATCCGTGCTTGCCTGGCGAGCTCACGTCTATGCTGACCACCTTGCACGGTATTCCATCTATTATGATGTACCTTCCTACCTTTATCTCCTTCATCGAAGCGAAGCCTACTCCTTCCTCCATATAATGACCATTAGCAAATAGACAGAGAAATTTGTTAGTTAAAGTATATATACTTTGTGATATCCGCGCACTCGTAAAGCGCGCAAAGCCGTGCACATGCGCTGCTCAGGCTTCATGCATGGCTGCTGCACGCTGCATGCGTTTCAGATAAATACAAAAAGAAAAAGGAAAAGAATTTGCTCAGTATACGCTGTCGAGGCCGAAGTCAAAGGCTGTTGCGCCCTTCGCCACTTCTATCTTGGATCCGAGCATCGGCTTGACACCTGTGACTATGGACATGACGTTTATCTGGTCCTTCAGCTCAGGCAGCAGCCTCGCGCCGAAAATAACGTTGGCCTTCGCGTCTAGCCCTTCGGTCACGCCCTCGCCTATCCTTGTCGCTTCGTCTATCGACAATGTGGCCCCTCCAGTCACGTGTATCAGCGCGCTCTTTGCGCCTGCTATGTCGTAGCTCATCAGAGGATGCGTAAGCGTGGACTTTATTGCGTGCTCGACCCTGTCCGGTCCGGATCCGCTGCCCAGGTTTATCACTGCAGCTCCAGAATCCCTCATTACCGTTCTCAGGTCCGCAAAATCGAGGTTTATCAGGCTCGGGAACTTTATGGTGTCGGTTATGCCCTTCACTGCGTTGGCTGTTATGTTGTCTATTATCTCGAATGCCTTTTCCATGGGCAGGTTCGGCGCATAGCTAAGAAGCCTGTCGTTCTCGACTATTATCGTAGTGTCCGTGTTCTTGTTGAGCTGCATAAGCGACCAGTCCGCCTTCTCCTTTCTGTTCCTCTCCAATGCAAACGGGTATGTCACGAATGCGACAACCACAGCTCCCATCTCCCTTGCGGTCCTTGCCACTATTGGCGCTACTCCGCCTCCTGTGCCTCCTCCCATGCCAGCGCACAGGAATACGAGGTCATAGCCTGATATGGCGTTCTGTATGTCTGACAGGCTGGCCTCTGCGGCTTTCGCCGCGAGTTCTACATAGCCTCCTGACCCCAATCCCCTAGTTATGTCCTTGCCTATAAGGAGCCTCTTGTGCGCATTGGTTATCCCGAGGTGCTTCGCGTCCGTGTTTATTGCTATCGTTTCTGCGCTCTTTATGCCGCTGTTGAAGAGCCTGTTCACCTGGTTAGAGCCTTCCCCGCCGCATCCTACTACGGCGAATTTCGAACTGAATTCTTCATAATCTATATCCATCTCTCTCACCATTCAGCCGATAGACTCGAGGTCTGTGGAGCTCTGCACCCTCCTCTCTTCGAGCTTGCCTATGACGCTTGCGCTCTTCACTCCTGTTATTATTGCCACTATCTCTATCATGTCGTTGTACCCTGGTATGAGCCTAGCGCCCCACTTTATGTTAGCCTTCGGGTCCATGCGTTCGGTTATTATCTCGCCGGCCTTTATCGCATCGCCTATCGTGAGCGAGCTGTCGCCGGATATGTGTATCAATGCGCCAGTGGCGTTCTCATAGTCAACGTCGAGCAGCTTGTTCTTGAGCACCTGCTCCGCAGCTATGTTCACCTTGTCGTTGCCCTTTCCTGTTCCTACCGCTATGAATCCGACTCCGTTGTTCACCATGATGCTCCTCACATCGGCAAAGTCTATGTTTATCATGCTCGGCTGCGTTATAGTCCATACTAGTCCTCCTATGGCCTTCGCAAGCACCTCATCCGCCAGGGCGAATGCCTCTGTCATAGGCAGGTTGGGCACCAGCTTGGTTAGCCTGTTGTTGTCTATTATTATGACGCTGTCGCTGAATTTCCTCAGCTCCTGTATCCCCTCCTCGGCCTTGACCTTCCTTACCCTCTCGAGGTCGAATGGGTATGTTACCATGGATATCACTATGGCTCCCTGCTCCTTAGCTATCTGCGCAGCGACCGATATGGATCCCGTTCCTGTTCCTCCTCCCATGCCAGCGCACAGGAACACCAGTTGCGCACCCGAGAAAACATCTTCGAGCAGCTGCCTGTCAACTTCAGCGGCCTTCTTTCCTACGAGCGGGTCGCCTCCGGCTCCAAGCCCCCTGGTTATGCTCTTGCCTATGAGCACCTTCTTTATCCTGTCGTCTATAATCTTGAAATGCTGAGCGTCAGTATTTACTGCAACGAATTCCGTACCCTTGACTCCAACCTTCAGCAGCCTGTTTATTATATTGTCGCCTGCACCTCCAAAACCTGCAGTCACAATCTTTATCTGCGCCGATCCGAAATCCTCATTGCTGTCCGCTGTGCTTTTCGCAACTCCACCCTGCCCTCCGAATACACTATTTACTAGGTCGTCCATACCAATCGCCTATGTATATTTTTAAAGAAAGCTTTTTAAGTATTATGCACACGGACCGAGTAAATGCAGTATCAGGTCATAGTGTATCTTCATAAACGGGCATATACCTGAGTACACTACACTTTGGTGCCGCTATAAATTATATCCCCTGATGTGTTCAGCACAACGACGTAAGTGCTGTTGTGCAGCGGTGCGTCATACGATACGAGCCATACCTCGCTCATGTTCTTGCCTGCGACATCGAGCGAGCTATGCAGGTGCGCGTTTGCAATTACATTTGAATAGCCGTAGCTGTCTACCATATTTACCACGCCCGGCAGCGAATCATTGTACGGCACGTCTATTGCCAATGGTGCGAGCCCTATTATCCTGCTCACGCCGCTCGATGCATTCGCTAAGCTGACGTAGAGCCTGCACGTGCCATTGGAGTAGTTTGAGTACAAGGCGGTTGTGTTCAGGAAGCCCGTAGCAGGATATATGAAGCTCTC
>JAJYTM010000019.1 GCA_021793035.1 Microcaldota archaeon | reverse complement strand
AAGGCGCAGGGTTCACGTCCATGGCGGAAGATGATCTCGGAAGGATGATACGCGACAAAGAGCTCAGGGATTACCCTGGTAAAGAGTTTCGCATACTTATAATAGCAGGTCGCGATGCGCTCGCAAAGATAAGGTCCCTGCGCGGCGCCTCAGATCCATCGGTATCGGGCAAGGGCACCATAAGGCACGAATTCTCTTCAGGCATGAGCACAGTAGATGTGCTGCTATACAACAAACCCCTCGACAATGTGGTGCATGCGACGCTGAGCTTCGAAGAGCTTCGTTCGGAGATCAATCTCATACTAAACACCTCGCCAGAAGAGATCCTGGAATCAATGGCCTATGCCAAAAGCATAATAAGGAGGTAATCGAGCATATGTGCTGGTGCGTATGGAACTATTCGATGCCTATGTAGAGATGCTCGCGGGCTCTGCAGTGAAGCATGTGTATGACGAGAAGCTGGGAAAGCTCGTTGTGCATAGAAAATCGGCGATCCCGCTGCCAAGGCATTTCAACTACGGCTTCATAAAGGGCACAAGGGGCGAGGACGGCGACCCACTTGATGTGTTCATCATAAGCAATAGGAGGCTTAAGCTTGGCTCTACCGTAAAGATACGCCCGATAGGCATTCTGTACGTCGAAGACGAGATGGGCATAGACAACAAGATAATGGCTGCGGATGCATCGGACAGCTCAATGGACGGCATCAGCGAGTTCAGCGAATTAGGCGCCAAAGAGATAGGAACGCGATTCAACTCATTGGAGCACAACAAGGACGGGATGGAAGGCAGATGGACAAGGGTGAAGGGCCAGGGAGGCAGCGCAGAAGCCATCAAAGAGATACGCAAGTCAATTGAAAACGGCAATGCGCCAAAGAGCTGAAGTGCGAAGCAACTCTACATACCAAATCTGCTGGTAAGGCTCTATGCGCCTGGTCAATATCTAACCCATTGCCGCTTGGCAGTGGCATAATAATCAGCTATATTGTCATAAATGATAATGAACAAAAACATAAGAGGCACCTTAAAGATATGCAGGTTTTCTGCATGCATCTCACAATACAAAAAGCAAGACCATGGCAATTGCCGCTACGACTGCCATATATGCCAGCGAGAGCCTCATGAACCTCAGGATTCCTACGCCCTTGCCCTGCCTGTACGCTATGAAATTGGCAAGCGACGCTATCAATGTGCCGTTGCCGCCGATGTTCACGCCCCAGCTCAGCGGCAGGAAGAGCGAGCTCTTCTCAAGCAGTACCGTTGCCGGCACATTGCTTATGAACTGCGAGATGAGCAGCGCATAAAGGAACATGCCTATGCCATTGGAAGGATGAAGCTTGGGCAGTATGGTGCTTGCAGAGTTTATCACAAGGAATATGAGCACGAAAGAGAGTATCAGGAAGAAGTCTATCCTTGTTATGGTATAGGCCTTAGAGAGGCTTCTCGGCCTGAATGCAAGCATTAGGAGTATCGATACAAGCGATATTGCTACGAAAACAGCAGCGCCCAAGCCTGCAAGGAAGAATCCAACGTCAACTACAAAGAGCGCAAGCGACGAGTAGAACAGCGCCTTGCCGTACGATCTGGGGCCCGAGCCCGCCACCTTACCGCTGCCCTTGCTCATGGCCAGCGTGAAAACGAGCAGCACAGCCAGCGATACTGCAAAAGCCGGTGCCATGGCATATATGAAGCCCAGAGGCGTCAGGGCAAAATGCCTGAACATTATTATGTTCTGGGGGTTGCCGAAAGGCGTCAGCATTGATCCGACATTGGCGCTTATGGCCTGCAGCACTATGATCCCTCCCAGGTTCCTGCCGGATATCCTGCCTATGCTGGCAGTGAGCGGCACCAGGACTATTAGAGAAGCATCGTTCGTTATGAACATCGAAAGCAATACAGTAACAATTACGGAGAATACGTACAGGTTCCTCGTGCTCCCTACCTTGGAGAGCACCATGCCTGCAATGAGGTCTATGCCCCCGGATACGAGCAGGCCCGTATTTATTATTATGAATGAGGCTATTATCGCTACAGTGTCCCACTCTACCAGCCCCGCATCAAGGAAATGGATGTTGTATATCAGTAACAGCACATATGCGGCTAGAAGGGCGAAGAATATCGGCTCCTTCCTGGCCAGCGAAGACAACTGCCTGAACATGCTCCACCATTGATAGCGATATGCGGCAATCCTACATCTTCTCGAGCTTCCTTGATATCTGCAGCAGCAGGTCTATTATGAGCCCGGCTATTATCGAAAGGAAGCCTATCGTCACTAGCATGAATGCTATCAGGGCCCTTCCGACTTCGTTGAGCGTGCCCGTGGCAATGTAGTTGGCCAGCACCATTGCGCCAACAACTATGCCTGCAAGTATCAGTACCGCGCCTATGCCTCCGAACAGGAGCAGGGGCGAGTAATCCCTGAAGAACCTTACCATATGGCCCGCTACTCCCAGGCCATAGGCGAACTTGGACCTTGACAGCTTTGACTTGCCTGATGTGCGCGGCATGTACCTTATCGGTGTCTCCTTTATCTTGTACCCCTGCTTTGAAAGCTCTATGGCAAAGAAGGCCGTGCCGGCCCTGTACGGCTCAACGTCCTTTATGGATTCAAAGGCCTTTGAAGTGAACATGAAAATGCCTGTAAGCACGTCATGTATCTTGGCCCTGTATAGCCTGTTGTATATGCTCGTAAGGCTCCTGTTGCCGAAGCTTATGTACTTGGTCATCGCGTCGTCGTCCTTGCCGGCGAACCTGTTGCCGAACACCACATCGGCCTTGCCCTCTTCTATGAGCCTGAGCCCCTTCAGCATGTCCTTTGGGTCGTACGTGCCGTCCGGGTCAAGCGATGCAAGGACCTTGCCGTGCGCTGCCCTGAACCCCATCATCACTGCATTCTCATAGCCTGAATCCTCCTGGTCTATGACATTCGCGCCCGTATCGGCAAGCCTCCTCTTGTAAGCCTTGCTGCTCTTATCAACCACTATTATCTCAGCACTATTGCCGAAAAGGCTCTTTATCTGCTTTATGACACCAAAAGCCGCATTCTCCTCTATGGTCGGTATCACTACGCTTATCCTGTATTGATCAGTCATGCAAAAGCCTTGAGAAACACAAATGCCATATGCGTATATAATCTTCAAAAAGGATTAAATAGCATGCATAATGCGCAGCCCTCACTCAAAAGGCTGCACGCAAAGGAAGCCATTCAGACAAAACGATATTAAGTCTTATTGCGAAGCATTTTTTGATATGCATGAATTCAAAGAGGCAGCCCAGATACATTACGCTGAAGCTTGCGAGAAACTGGCTTGCCGTTCCTAGAGGCACACGTTTCAGGCGCATGGATAAGGGTTATGCATCATCCAACTAGGTATTTTCATACAAGGGAAGCAAATACATACTGAAGCGTTTCATGAATCTCAAGAAAAACGAAATAGAGAAGGAATACCGGCTCACGGATTACTCGCATATTCTTATATTTTTCTATAAGATTCATCACATATAATTCTGATGCCCTTTCAAAGCGCGGCATTATAGGAATATATAAATACATATATATTCATATATACAACTATGGAAACTACAACGGTATTACTGAAGAAAAGCACAAAAAAGAAGATCGAGGAGCTAAAATTAAACCCAAGAGAATCTATAAACTCGGTAATTGAAAGGCTTACAGATATGGCTACAGACAGACAGCCCCTTTCTAAGGAGGAGATCAATGGAATAAAGAGGAGCCTAAAGGACATAGAGGCAGGAAGGGTGCACAAAATGGAAGATGTAGCCAGGGAGATGGGCCTGAAATGATGATCCAATGGTGTACGATATTGAGATATCCGATGATGCCCGGCGATCTTTCAGGAAATTGGATAAGCTAACGGCGCAGAGAATATATACAAAATTGAAGGAAATAGCATTCTCTGAGAACCCATTTATACATGTGAAAAGGCTTACGGGGATAGCCCTTTTTAGTTTACGCGTAGGAGACTACAGGATAATCCTAGATATAAAGAGAAACAGCTTAATAATACTAGTATTGAAGCTTGGCCGTCGCAAGAACGTATACGATGATGTATAAGCTGCCGGATTAGTTTTTCTATCGATGGCCGCGGTATCATTATTTCAGACATTATTTTCACAGGAATAACTATACGAATAATAAAACCATTGTGTTTTCTTGCAAGTGCCATGTTTGCATTGAACGATTATCCTGCCCTGTGATAAGGGATGCCAAATCCCATATCTCCTGCATGCTGGCTCATCTTTCCAAAGGCTTTCCGAATGCATCATCTATCCTCTTGGCATCGAACCTCTGGAGCTTTATCCTGTCCATATGGATATATCGCCTGACAACCTCATTTGGCGAAATGGCAAAATGGATCATGGAGAACAGGGGCTGCTTTTGAAAGATATACCTACTGCCCAGACAATTTATTGAGTCTTATCGATTTTACCTCTCTTCTTGCTAAAACGAACAATACCATTATTATGGGGACTATGAATATCATGACATTTCTAAACCCGATATGGTCTATCAATAACCCCGCTGCTGTCGGAGCAGCTATATTTATGAGCATGATTATTGCAAAGAAATAGCTGTTCGCCTTATTCCTTTTGTTTATATTAAAAGACCTGCCTATCGAAGATATAGATAATGGATACGTAAGCCCATGCGGCACCCCGAGGATCATTATCCCTATTACGTAAAACAAGGCGTCCCTGCTGAGAAATATGACCGATACCCCTATGGCGGTCATAAGCATTGAAAACTTTATATATCTCCATAAGTTTGACGGCACAAAATACGATAACGCGACTCTTGATATAAACGATACCGCAAATAATACGGAGAAAATCAGCATTATGACAGAGTACGGCATTTTAAAGGCATGTTCTGCAAATATGCCGCTGAAAAATATTATCATTGAAAATGGCACGTTGTAAGTCAATATCGAGAATATTGCAACCTTAAAACCCGGGTTTGAGAAAACCTTCACATCTTTTGATTCTTCCGATTTGGATTCTGGGAATTTCATGAAAGGCGAAAGCATTACGGCAATTGCGCTTATCGGTGCAAAAAGCAAGAATCCATATTTCAACGGGAAGTAGTCAAGCACAAGCCCTTCCAACGCGGGCCCGACAATAAGGCTTGCGCTCAATGCCAAAGTATATATGCCCATCATTCTTTCTCTTACTTTTCTGTCTGGATAATCTCCTGCAGAGGTTATTATGTTCGGCATTATAATTCCGGCTGAAAAGCTTATGAACAGCACGTAGAGCCATATCGAGAAAGAGGTCGAATACATTATCAATAGCAAAGAAATCGTTATCAGCACGTTTGCAAAAATGAACAGGTACCTGCGCGTTTTGGCATTCAGCCTGCTATTTATGAAAAATGTCGCCAAAAACATTATGAGGGCAGAGAATCCGGCAATCAGCCCGACATCCGTCCCGGTAAAATGAAAGTATCTCTCCGCGAAAAGAGGTATGGTCGTCATGAACGCGTTATTTGAAGATCTCACTGCAAAAGTGAAAGCTACAAGTATGAGTATTGAATAAATGATATACAAATTTCTGCTTTTTGCCATTCGGTTTACCTGTATTTTTTTGTTTTCAAATATCTGTTATGGAATACCGCCGAACTCTCTAAAAACACCCGTATCATATCTTGCCAGAAGCTATGCCCGCTATCGCCCTACATATAGCATATCGGGACAAACTTGATTTTTGACTGCTTGAACGATCTCTCTCCCCAAAAGTCACGCGTTACCATAAATGCTTCGGCAGGCTTATACGCCTCCAAAAAGCCGTATAGGCTTCTGTTCACATTGGGGCTGGCAAAACGCTGGAACTTTACCTCTATGGGCAGCAATCCCTTTCCATCTGCTACAAAGTCCACCTCAGTCTTTGCTGTAGTCCTCCAAAAATTGACCTTGGAATGCTCAAAGATCTCGTTCAATACGAAATTTTCGGCCAAAACGCCGGCATCGGGCCTGTTCTCCAGGCTGGAGAAATTTTCTATCAGTGCATTCCTGAGCCCGGTATCAACAAAATATGTCTTCTGCACTTTTCTCAATTCGGTTAAAAGGTTTTTATGGTATGGGCCTATGCGCCTTATCACGTATGTTTGCTCAAGCACGTCAATGAGCTTTGACAGCTCCTTAAAATAGCTGCCTATCTGCGAAGCAAGCGCCTCCATCTTTGTCATTGAGCCATCAGAAGCCGCAAGGGCGGTAACAAGCTTCCTAAATCTTATCGTGTCGGTTATCTGCAGGAACGACACTATGTCCCTGTCAATGTAATTGTTCAGCATGTTTTTGAGCAGCATTTCTTTCTCGTCCTTCCAGCTCGCAGATACAACTGCAGGATATCCACCGAACGTAATGAAAGCATCAAGGTGCTTTAGCATCTCTTCTGTGAAAATATCAGGATCTTTCTTTACCTCAAAGTCCCTGCCTTCGGATACAAGTGCCATTGCTTTCTCGTGCCATTGCGAGTACATACTTGCCAGGCCCTCATCCGCATGATCCAGGTATTCCTGGAAATTCAGAGGCATCAGGTCAAATTCAAGGATGCGCCCGACCAGGTACTTGCCTGTCTGGTTCTTGAGCTCCAAGGAAGACGATCCTGTTATAACGAGCTTTACGTTGTCGAACAAGTCGTATATGAGCTTTAGCTTCTGCCCTAAATCCGGGCAGTATTGCGCTTCATCCAAGAGTATGTAATGCATCTTTTTGTCCATTACGAGCCTTTCAACGAAGTCCTTCGGGTTCTGCGAGAAGGCGTCAAGTTGCCCCCTGTCTTCGAACGTTATGTAGATTATGTGGTTTTCGTCTATGCCTTTATCGCTGGCAAGCCATTTGGAAAGGAGCATGAGCAGCGTCGTCTTGCCTGATTGCCTTGGCCCGCGTATCGCTATTATCTCTCTCCTTTCAACCCACTTCTTTATCTCGTCTAACAATAATCTCTTAATATATTTCATAATTAACTATGTTATTACTAAATATATTTATGCTTTTCTGTTTAATTGTATTTGGCCAATATATGGGTCGCATTGCTAAGAAGCACTGAGCGGTGGGGTATTCTAAGATACCGATGCCACGGCATCCACTGCCCCTGCGCAGAGCCCGACCACATCCTCTGCGCCTTTCCTGTAGCGTTCGTATTCGTCCTTGAGCTCGCCCATTGTAGTCTTCGCTTCAAACATGTATCCGCCTGCCGCCCTGAGCCCCAGCAGCGCATTGAATATATCCGTGCACTCCCCTATATGGCTCTTGAACTCGTCTGGCAGGCGCTTATCCTCTCTCACGCTTGCCGCAAAGACATCGCCTATCCTGTGGGACTTCGGCACGTCTATGCCTATCGAGAGCAGTACTGCCTTCATCGCTATCTCCACCGACATCTCCAGGCTGTAGAGCGCGGAGTCGTAGTTGCCCTTCCCTGCATTGAGCTCGGCAGAGACAAGCCATCTCTTGGCGCTACCTATCGCTTCCTCGGCTATGCCTTCATGCTCCATTTTATCACAATACTATTGTTGACTATGCGCTTCTCGTACTTCACGCTTTTCCTTATGCTGTTCAGGAAATCCGTCAGAGCGCCGTTGCGTTCGAAGAGCACCACTCCATCCTCGACGAAATCTATGTATATGGGCCTGAAGTGCTGGATCTCGTTGGTTCCAATCACCAGCGGGCTTATCCTCAGGCTGAAGCCCTTCTCTATCAATGGCTTCCTGTATTCCTCTGAGCCCTTTACGAGCTCCTCAATGTCATTGAAACTGGATATGCCCGGCAGGTCTGACAGTATAAGAAGGTCTGTGTCGCTGTATTTTGAGAAGTTGTTCTTTGCCACAGAGCCGAAAAGCAGCACTCCCTGCACGTGCCTGTCGAGCGCCGCATTGCTGACGAAATGGTTTATGTAGCTGCGCAGGTCCGCAGGCAGCCTTAGGAAGCGCATCCTCCTGCCTACAAACTCGTTGATCACATCCCTGTAGCTCATCCTGGTGCCAATGCATGACGAAAGCATCCTCTTCGCCTCGCGCAGCTCTGAATGGGCCTTTTCATCGACGAGCATCTGCCTATACCTGTTTTCCATAATAAAATGTATACTTCTAATATATATAAATCTTATGTATATATCAATGCGAACCCGCTATGCAGCATGCATCACATCAAAGCCTCAAAAGCTTTCCGAATGCATCGCTTATTCTCCTGACGTCGAACCTTTCGAGCTTTTTCCGGTCTGCCTGGTATTTTATCCTGCCTGATGCAATGCCGGTTATCGTTTTTGGTATATCATCAACATCTTTGACTATTGAAAGCCCTTTCACCTCTTCAGGTATGGGCGTATAGCCAGGAAGCACTGGGGCAGTGCCTAACGAGGTGTTCTCTTATATTAGGGGTTTTATTGCCCTAAACTTCACCCACGCCTGCGCATTTTTGCTTTGGCTATCTCTTTCCACCCATAAACCCCTATGCTTATGGTAGCGAACAGCGCAGCAAAGCTCACGCCCCAAGCAATCCATGCATCTGTCTGAAGCGTGTAATACAAAGTAATAGTATAATTGCCAGTCTTGTTCATGTACCACGCATTGGCAAATCCATTCACGGCTATATGGTCACGTGGATTTATCTCAGTGCCATTGGGATAGAATGCTGCCCAGTGCGGATCGTACGTCTCACGGAACACGAGATAATAAGGAGTAGTAGCGTTGGAAACATGCACTGTTATCTGAGTCGGATTGTCTTCAACAAACGCAACCTTGGGTTTTGAGAATATGTTTATTGGCGAAGCATTTATGGTGCCGTTGCTAGTATAAAGCCCAAAACTTTGTGTACTATAAATAGAAGTTTCCTCATTAGTTAACTGATTACTCCACATAGAAGAAATGATTTGGCTGATGGGAACATTTCCCACATTATATATGTTTGAAGCATAAACTAATGGCAAGTAATTGATATTTTCAAAGATGGAGGAATTTCCGTACCTTTTCAATAAGATCAATCCTTTCGAAATATTAAGATTTTCGTACAATCTGCTTAAGTTAAACCTTCCTTCAGAATATGGGCCAAATACCTCATTTATCGTATTGCCCTGCACCACTATGTATTTTATGCCCAGAGCCCCAAATGCCCTTGAAATATTGATATGCGACTGGTTTAAATCGGAATTATCCATAATATATCCGAGTGCGGAGTATATTTGCTGCGATCCAACTGCAAAGAATTCATTCTGTGCACTAGTGCCGCCCGTAAATACAGGATGGGTTACCAGGGATGTATATACATCTATACCGTCATAATAATTTGAAAGCTCCCAGAAGCCGGGCATTGGCAGTAAACCAACATTGTATTTGCCAACTTGGGAATTAATGTAATTTGATATCAGCAATACATGACTTGGTAAATTCACAGAATTTGATACAGTTCTCGGAGGTATACCTCCTATGCTATATGAACCAGAAGCTATGGGCAAATAGTCAACCAAATAAAGATATGAGGCCAGAACAAATAGCAATACAACCAAAATTATATCAAAATATATTGCCTTCTTCTGCGCACTCAAAAGCTTGATAAATCCATACCCAAAGAGAAAAGAGAATGCAAATAGGAATACAAAATGCGTTGCGAAAAATGAATATCTAAATACTACAATCTCCGGCACATAGCCTGCCAACGCCTTTAATGCTGTACCAAACGGTTTATTGAAGCCCACACCAAGCACTACGAAAGCAATGATCTCAAGAAAATTCGGTATAATAAAAGCAAGTACCTTATTATTCCTCTTCAAAAAGAATATTGTAGAAAAGCTAACTATCAATATGCCTAACAATATGCCCATCAGGGCAGTTCTATACTGTAAAGGCATAAAACCAATGACAAGCTGCCAACTGGGCCCAAAGGAAAGCAAAGGCAAAAGTATCTCATTCTTTAGAGAGAGTATGCTAATGGTGGAAACAATACTGCCATAAGCAGAAGGCACGGCATATTTTAGATAATACGAAGAAAATATGGTCGGCACTAGCATGAGCATGGCAGCCAAAAAAATTATTCCAGTATAAATTAAATTTCGTATCTGCTTGCCCTCTATAAGTATCGCCATAGGAACCGTAAAAACTAAGAAAAATATAATGTCCTGTATCATATACGCCGGCCCAATTGCCAATACAAGCGAAAACATTACAATGCTCAGGGCCAGATATTCGTAGGATATCATATCGGAGTATAATAGCCTCTCAAAGAAAAGCAGAAAAATTGGTATGAAGTATGCTGGAATTCCATATGCTATTAAATGATAATCAAAATGTAAAGAAAACAGCATGGCACCTACCATTCCGCCAACATAAGCCAGATTGGTTGGAATATTCTTATCTTTAAAAGCCAGATCCTTTATTAGTAAGAACATGCCTACTGCTCCTATAGAATAATAAAACCATAAATAAAAAAGACTGGCGAATAAAATACCCCCGATTGATTGGATTAACGAAAAAAACACACCTAAGAGCAATCCTAGGGGAGTTGTCAAACTGGGATTATAAAATCCACTGAAATTTGATGGGTTCCAAATGTAAAAAGAATATTGGATGAGCTTAAAATTAAAATTTGGAAGAGCCTGATCACCTCCAAAGGGATAGTTGAAGCGCGTATACGCAAGTGTATTGATTAGGGTTATCAAGAGAATAAAAGCAATTATGCCATATGTTATCTTTTTATCTTTATTATTAATGTGGTGCATCTAAATTAGCTCTTTTTGTTATCTAATATGCCGTTCAAAATCTTATCCCATGCTTTTTTTGCTTCATCGTATGAAAAATAATATATTATCTTTCTGCTGTTTTCGGAAATCCTCCCCCTTTTTTTATAGTCTTCCAGTTCACGTATTCTTGCAGGATACTTTTCTATATCATCTTCTATGA
>JAJYTM010000018.1 GCA_021793035.1 Microcaldota archaeon | reverse complement strand
CCACGCCAACGACATTGCTGCCAGGGCAGAGCTTCAACTTCATAACCAATCCGGCTATGTGGAAGCTCCAGTTCGTAGGCCAGACACTGTCAAGCAGCAACTACGATCCAATATCGGCAACGCTATCCACGGGCAGCGAGACTTACGCGAACTCGCCTTCAGGAGTCAACAGCGGCATGGGTGACATAACCAACATAACAGAGCCAGCGCAACTGCTTACAGTAACAAGCTCAATACCGGACGCATTCACATACGGAGGCCAGACAAGCGGCTCAGTACTGTATGACCTGACTCCGTACCAGCTGACAGAGAATGCAGTAAACCCCAACACCATTGCCTACACGGCAAACGCTGTAATAACGTTCCCAGAAGGCAACTTCGTACAACCTACAAGCACAGTCACAGTAACAATAAGGGGCGCCAAGACAAGTACAGGTGGCATAACGCAGCTGTTCTCGGGTTCGATAAGTAGCAATGACGTTACCACAGGCAACTTCCCTGCATACAATGTAACCTCAATAACACTGAGCAGGGCAATACCAGGAGCAAACGTCATAGTATCAGCAAATACCCCAACAACAGCAACTGAACTAGCAGCATTCAGCTCATATGCACACCCACGAATACTATACAGCGTTCCAAGCCAGAGCTACCAGTCAATAATGAGTGCATCGAGCGCAACATACTCTCCAGAGTCCACAACATTCGCATTAACAGCAAACCAGCCCAGCGCAGGCGACAGTCAGCAAACATACTTTACATACACAATGAATGAAGTTGCAGTCCCAGGGCACCAGTCGGTGCAGGACCAGCTCGGCTTTGCAATACGCAACTCATCGACAGGCATAACAGCAAGCCCGCTATTCCAGTTGAATAACTCAATAATAGGGACAAGGAACAACATGACCTATGTGCCAACTTCGGGAACTGGTAATGAAATAAACGACGCACCAGTAGGCTTCATAACGCAGAGGGGAAGCAAGATAGCATCAATAACACCAAGTTCATTGACAGTAGACTTTGCGAAGAGCGTTGACGGGCTGCAGTTCGTAGTCGGGCCATCGAGCAACACATCAGTATTGAAACACTTCCAGATAGTCGGTCCAGTAGGGATAGGCAACGCAGTGCCTAACGTAGCGAACGTAACAGTGTCGAACGTAACAGCAAAGATATCTCTGTCAGGAACAAGCACATACAACATAACAGGCATATCCAAGGTAGTATCAATGCCCGAGAACGTGACCACTCCAGTGCTTCTGACAAACCTGCCAACGAACCCGCTGGTAGTGCTTGACACGAACGCACACGGATCAGAGATACTGGTAGGAAGCGGCTACGTGAACACACTGAGCGCAACGTTCCAGAAGAACCTGAACATAACAAATGCCGACCTGAACGTGACTGGAGGCAAGATAATACCTTCGTCATCGACAAGCCAGATATTGGTGGCAGGATACACTGCAGCGCAGACAACCGAGGCAGCGAACTCCTTCATATCTCAGCTGTACGCAGCGGCGGCAAGTTCCTAAATAGGCACATCTAGCAACATACAGTAATTTCTTTTCTTTTTCTTTTCCTTCTTCTTTTTGTTTTTTCATATTCTCCTGCGATAGCGCTGTCTGCCATGATCTGGCGTATTCCCTGCCTATCTGCCTATATCAACTGATTGGCGGCTCTTGCTCTTATCGTCGTGAATTCTCGAAGGGCTAGTGAATATTTATAAATGTTTAGTGCAAATATCTCTTGATTCCATGCGAACCTTCACGACTCTGTCAATAGTCCTAGCTGTGTCGATGCTAATGCTTGTCCAAGTAAATGCGCAGGGGATAAGCCCCAGCCTGCACTCGTTCCTGTCAACATATATCCCTAATTCCACAATAAATTCCTCAACATTCTACAACCTTACTGTCAATGGCAGGCCGTATTCTGTGATGCAGATACAGCCATACAGGTTCATACTCATTAATCTGTCATCTCCCTACTCCATAGTGCTCAATTACTCTGCTGCATATCCCGTATTCGATTCGTTCCTTCCGAGCCATTTCTCGCCCAACATGACTGCAATAAGCAATCTGCAGCATAACGTTTCTGCGATATACAACCAGAGCAAGGCGAACCTCGCGCTATGCATAACCTATACCGGCATGAACTACACAATAGCGAATTCATCCATACCTATAACGTACGGCTGCACGTACCTATCAGGATGCACGTCAGTGCTTGCGAATCCTGAAAGTGCCATATTCATAGAGAAAGGCATGCAGGACTTCTACAACAGCTATTCCGCTTATAACTCGAGCTACCTGAAGTTCGAATCCCTGTACAATTCGATCAACCCATCCAACTCGCGTTCTTACCTTCCACAGGTAATCAACTATACAAGCACGATAGCGAGCACCCCTTCCTCATTGCTGTACAACCAGCTATTTCCGCCTCCGGCAGGCTTCAATGATAATCTCTTCAAGAACTGCCCTGTAATAGTAACATTATCGTCGCCATGGTACTGCCAGCTCCTGAGCTACTGCCCGCCACCGAATTTCAATACTACCGATGCGAGCAACATACAGAAGATAGACAGCTCCCTGAGCTCGCTGCCGGTATCTAACAGCAGCATAAGGACCATATCCAAGAATGCAACCGCATTGGCCGAGCAATACGTTGAGCCCGTGCTTCAAAGCGAATACGGCGCGGAGTTCCGCTCGCTTGTGAACTATACAAGGCCCTTGTACGAGGCTGCGCTCAACAATGCCTCTTACATAAGCTCGAAGGTCTACAATTCCTCCCTGGCAGGCCTTGCATCAGAGTTGAACAGCACCTATATACGGGTGCTCAACCTTGGCATAAACCAGAACATGACAATGTCAAACCGTACGCTCTCATACATGATACATGAGGTCGAATCGGCATACAGGAACGTAAGCAAAGCATATTTCTCAACATACAACGAGGCGATAGCGAGCTCAGGCGCAATACTGGGCGCCGAGCTCAACAACCCCAACGACAAGGCAGTGCTGTCCCTCGCTTCTCAGCAGCAGAATGTCCTTGCCGAATTCTCTGCGCCGATGAACTATTCCGAGCTCAGCAACGTGAGCTCTGTAGAGGCTTCTCTGACAGCGAGCGCCAATAAATATTCCGCTCCTTTCAGCATGCCGGTTTTCGTAAAGTCTGTCGATGGATGGTTCATGGACGGCCTTGCCTTTGCAATACCGGGCAGCATAGGCTCAAAGATGGCTTCGGCACCCATATACGCCGCGCTTCTGTCATTCATAATCGGCATAATACTGCTGTTCCTGTTCTACAGGTTCACTTATGCAAAGCTGAGCAAGAAGCACAGGATAAAGAATGAAAAGCGCATTAAAAGAAGCTGGATGATGCTGTTTGCAGCCCTGTTCATAATAGTGCTCATATACGCATTCGTCACATATGCATTCGCCGCTGGGACCAATTCATACATGCCTCTTGGAGTGTTCACCAGCAGCGTATATTCGTCGCACCATGTAATAATAATGCTGAACCAGAGCTACCTGTCCAACGCATCTGTTGCTTCGTGCATAACGCACCTGCAGCAGAACCTTGCATCAAGCAAGGTCAATTCGACGCTGATATCAGAGAGTTCCAACAAGTGCGATATAATATCGAGCGGCAATGCAGTGTACGATTCGGACTGCATGAACCAGCTCCTCGGATCTGGCAATCCATTCATCTCGGTAAATGTCAACGCAACAACCCATATATCGTACAGGGGAGCATACGGCAACGAGCTGTCTACTGGAGGAAGCGCGGTGTCAGGCAGCGAGTGCTACCTATCATTACTGTTCAAATGAAAATGCAGGCGTGAATGTTCATGGAAGCCAAGGATATCAACGATGCAGGCGCAAAGCGGCAACAAAGCAAGCCCGCGACTAGCAGGAAGGGCGCAGCAAAGGCGGCGAGGAAGAGCAATCCTGCCAAGTCAGGCGAGCCTCAGAAGAAGGAGGGAATAGGCAGGCAGACTCTTGCCATAATCGCCATAGTCATAATATTCGCGGCTGTATTCAGCTCGCTGTTCTACGGCCTCATATCATACAAGCCAACCAGCTTCAGCGCCTTCGCAAGCAATTTCAACAAGGCCAGCAGCGTTGCCATATACGTCAACTACTCCAACGGCACGACATTCGCCCCTGAGCTCTCATGCTCTAACGCGCTGATAGAGGAGCTCACAAGCTCCGTAAAGGACCATAAGAACGCCAGCCAGATAGATTTCTACGTCCTTTACAACGATTCGTGCATATACAGGCAGGGTGCATTGGGCACGCTCATAAGCAACTACACCAATGCGACCAGGGCAGAATGCATAGGCTATGGGGCAGGAAAGCCAAGCGTATTCATAAACTACAGCAGCGTAAACAGAACAATCATCACACCGTCAAAGCTCTACTTCTCGGGAGACGCAAATTTCCTGGACGAATGCGGCATTGCCTACCAGATAACGTGAATGACTAGGCCGCGCATTGCGAACCACGATGTGCATTGATGGTAAGCACTACCTGTATTTCAGCATTGCCGCAATTCCGTGGAAGCCAAGAAGCAGTTCTCTCCCATACTGGCCGTCAGACGACACGAAAGCGACATCAATGTTGTTCCTGTCTGCCATCTCTATCAGATTATCGACCGGATCGACGTCGCTCACGACTTCGAGGTTGCCTCCGCATTCGTGCTTCTGCTTCCTCTGCGGGCCCTCCTCCAGGCTGTCGAACTCCGTGTTGCATGTGCTGCACTTGTAGTGGACCACATGTATGTCTATGTCGTCGCTTACTATAAGCAGAGTGACATTGTTAGCAAGCATCGCCTTCTTGACGTTCTCGTAGCCGTACGTCGCCAGCCCGTTCCTGGATATCTCGTTCAGGAACTTCTCCATGACTGCCCTCTCGTGCACAGCGCTCTGCTCAACCAGCAGCTCCTTTGACTTCTGCAGCAGCTCGCTTATGCCCATGTGCTCGTCCGTATATCCTGTATCGAATATCCCGAGGACCTTTACCTGGTAGTTGAGCTGCTTCTCCTTGACGAAGTTCTCCTTTGAGGGCCCTGGCCCTCCAACGATGAGGCCCTTGAGCTTGAAGCTGTACTTCTCGAACACGGCGTTGACTGAATCCGATACCGCTTTGTAATAATCGCTTATGCTCTCCGATATCGCCCTCTCGTACCTGTTCGCGCTCTGCCCTCCCTTCCTTACCTTCGCATGAGCGAAAGACCTAAGGGTCTTCTCGACATTTACGTGCGTGCCCTTCAGCGTAGCTATGGTTGCATCTCTTCCGTCCATCACTACAAGGCAGTACGTATCCTTTGCCTCGAGCATCGCCTCTATCGGCTCAAGGAGGAAAGTAGAATCGCACCTGTATATGTTTGACTTGACCGGCTGCGGCGGCTCCATCGAGAAAAGCTCTATGTTGGGCTTTGCCTGCTCCTTGGATACGTTGCCGCAGAATATCGCCAGCCCGTTCTTCGGAGGGTTCTTGTACAGCTTCAGGTACTGTATGATCTTGTCTATCGCTCCCTGCACGTTGAGCCTCGTCGACTTAGACTTTATGTTGCCGGACTGGCTGTGCTCGTCGCGAAGCTTCCCTATCTCCGCATCTATGGAGAAATCAGGAGGTATATAAACGCTGATCAGCTCAGTGCCAGAGCCTCGTATCGACTCCAGCACTTTCATCTCTTTTTTAATATCATATTCCTTTTTCATGGAAATCACCTAGTGGTGACAGGACCAGGCTGCATGCCGAAGGCTATGCAGAAGCGATTGCAGGATATCCAATGCCGGCAAAAATACGCATCCAATCAATATAGCTTCGCCAAACAAGGTATAAATAGATTGCTGATTGCAGCGCTCACGCCCTCCCAATCCTCTCCTTGCCCATATACGGCACGAGCGCCTTGGGCACATCTATAGTGCCGTCGCTGTTGGCATAGTTCTCGGCTATTACTGCCAGGGTCCTTTCAACGGATATGCCCGTAGCATTGAGCGTGTGCACGTAGTGCCTTTCCCCTTTGTCGTCGTATTTTATGTCGAGCCTGAGGCTCTGCCAGTCTGTGCAGTTCGAGCAGGACGTAAGCTCCCTGTACCTCTTCTGATTGGGGAACCATCCCTCTATATCGTACTTCTTCGCAGCAACTACCCCTATGTCGCCAGTGCATATGTTGACTACATGGTATGGTATGCCTAGCTTCTGGTATATCTCCTCTTCGTTCTGCCTCAGCTCCTCGAATATCTTCCAGGAATCCTCTTCCCTGGCGAAAACGAACTGCTCCACCTTGTCGAACTGGTGCACCCTGAATATGCCCTTCGTATCCTTTCCGTGCGCTCCCGCTTCTCTCCTGAAGCAAGGGCTCACCCCTGCATACTTTATAGGTAAGTCTTTGGAGGACAGCACCTCTCCTGCATGCATGGCTGCCATCGGGTGCTCAGACGTTGCTATCATGAATAGCTCCTCCTCTATCCTTTCGAGCGCCTCCTTGCCTTCCGCTTCCTTGGTGCTGGTAGCCCTATACAACGCTTCCTCGAAATCTCCAAGCCCTGTAACCCCGTTATACATGCCCTTCCTCATCATGAACGGCGGCTCTATGGGCATGAAGCCCTTTTTTGAGAGTTCGTCCAAGGCAAAGCGCATGAGGGACTGGCTGAGCAGGACCAGGTCCCCCTTGAGATAATAGAACCTAGCGCCGGCGACCTTCGCCGCCCTCTCTGTATCGACCAGACCCATCCCCTCGAGGATCTCGCTGTGGCCTTTTTCAAGCACCTTGCTCGTGTCGCCCCATTTCTTGACCTCCACGTTCTGCGAATCGTCCTCGCCATAGGGCACGGATTCGTGCAGCGTGTTGGGCAGGTTCATTATTAGGTATTCGACCCTGTCCTCATACTTTGGCAGGTCCTTTTCGATCGCGTTTATATTGTCCTTGACCTCCTTCAAGTCTGCGACAGCCTTGCCTATGCCTTTGCCGGACTTCTTCATCTCCGCAATCTCCAGGCTCTCCTTGTTCCTCCTCGCCTGGAGATCCTGCATCTCAGTCTTCAGCGCCCGTATCTTCTTGTCGAGGTCGAGTATCTCATCCAGGGGGTAATCGCTCCTCCTCCTCTCCAGCGACTTCCTTATCTCGTCTATATGATCCCTGACGTATTTCGTAGTAAGCATGTGAATCATCCAGCATTATGTGCAATAATGTAACGGCAAAAAAGGTTATTAAAGCATTTGTGTGATATATGCCGGGGGTGCATCAATGCCGCAGAAGTATTCGATAATATATGACAGCGCGTCCTATGATTTGGCGAAGGGCGTGGCTAAGGATCTGGGCGCAGGCGAGGACGAAATGGTGGAAATAATACGCACTGCGTTCAAGGACGGCGAATTCAAGCTCCGGTTCTCCAAGGAAGTAAAGGCGGATGAAGCCGTGCTGGTGATGCGCATGTATCCAAATGTCAACGACAATGTCGTTGCTCTCATGTTCGCTCTGAGCAAGCTAAAGGGCATGGGAAAGAGTATACGGGTGGTGCTCCCGTATCTTGCATACGCCCGCCAGGACAAGGAGTTCCTTTCCGGAGAGGTAGCGTCGATATACGTGATAGGCGACATGATGGCCCACTACGGCGTTAAAGAGCTAATCACAATAGACGTGCATAGCCATGACATACTTGGAAAATTAGGCGTAAAAGTAACAAACATATCTGCTTCAAGCATGCTCGCAGAATACCTTCATAATTCAGGCGGCCTGTCGAACCCGCTGGTCATATCCCCCGATGAAGGGTCGATAGCGAGATCAAAAATCTTTGCTGAATACATAGGGGCGGATTATGCCTATCTAAAGAAGCATCGCGATAGGGCAACCGGCGAAATAACTACTGACGAAAAGGAGCTGGACGTAAAGGGCAGGGAGGCGATCATATTCGACGACATGATAGCCACTGGCGGCACGATAGTCAATGCCGCGAAGATAGCGAAATCCAACGGCGCGACAAAGGTGCTGGCGGTATGCACGCACGCCCTTCTAATAGACGGTGCGTCTGACAAGCTCAAGGATGCAGGGGTAGACAGCATAATAGCCTCCAACACGATAAGCAACAGCTTTGCAGGAATAGACGTCTCGGCACTGATATCGAAGGCCCTGCAGAAAGATGCATAAACCTATTTATTGTTTGATACTAAAGTCATTATGCGCAGGGATGGCAGAGTCTGGTCAAATGCGCAAGGCTTAGGACCTTGTGCCTTAGGGCTGCGTGAGTTCAAATCTCACTCCCTGCAAAATACTGCATGCAAAGCTTTATAAATCTAGTTAATCATAATTAACGTATAATATAATCTAGGTTATGTAACCATGACAAAGATTGAAGATGCGCTGAGGGACTTCAACCCTTGGTGGAAGCAGAAGTTTTCAATTGTCTATTACGAGCGCGACATATATGAAGAGATCAAGAAGTACATCAAGCTGCCAATGATGATTGCGTTGTCCGGCCTAAGGAGGGTTGGGAAGAGCACATTAATGCTGAAAATTGCTGAAGATCAAATCATAAATGGCATGGAGCCGGATAGGGTGCTCTATTTCTCGTTTGATGATTTCAAAGACATAGAACCCAGTGAAATAATCAAGGAATACGAGAAAATGAATAAACTTGACATAAATAATGGGCGATACCTACTTCTTTTCGACGAGATACAGAAGCTTTCAGATTGGCAGAACAAGATTAAAACGCTATACGATATACACAAGGGCAGAGTAAAAATAATACTGTCAGGTTCAGAATCCCTGTTTTTGAGAAAGCGCGCAAAAGAGAGCCTTGCCGGAAGGATATTCATGTTCAATGTAAATCAACTATCTTTCAAGGAATTCATCACATTTAGGGGCAAGCAGGCGCTTCTTGGGCACCCCGGGCTATACCAGAAAGAGCTCCTGCGGCTGTTTGACGAGTACTTGCATACGCAGGGTTTCCCAGAATTGGCCAATATCAATGATAAAGAAGTGATCAAAAAGTACATCAGAGAAGGAATAATAGATAAGGTCATATACAAAGACATTCCGCAACTCTTTAAGATAGAAGATGCCAGCATCCTTGAAACCCTAATCAATCTGCTCATGGATGAACCCGGTCAACTTATCGAGCTTTCAAGCCTCGCCTCGGAATTGAAGATCACGCGCCAGACAATAGCAAATTATATAATATACCTGGAGGAATCACAACTTTTAAGAAAGCTTTACAACTACTCCAAGAACAGCAGAAAAACAGAAAGGAAGCTTAAGAAATACTATCCAACAATTATATCTGCGGATCTGTCATTCAGCACAGATAGTGCCGCAAAATCTAGGGCGTTTGAATGGTTAATTGTAAACCAGACAGGCGCAGAATTCTTTTGGCGTGATGCATATAAGAACGAAGTAGATATCGTCCTTGGCAAAAAGGCGCCAGTCCCAATAGAAGTAAAATATGGAAAAATATCCGTAAATGGGCTTGTTGCATTTATGCGCAAATTCAAGACCACAGGCGGAACGATTGTCTCATACGATAAAGAAGGCGAAATCAAAGTAAAGGAAGGCACAATAAAGATAATTCCGGCCTACGACATGCTTTTGAATCGGGAAGGCATGATCAATCAAATGCGCAAGGCTTAGGACCTTGTGCCTTAGGGCTGCGTGAGTTCAAATCTCACTCCCTGCATAATGTTTGCAAAGTGATATGTGATGGAAATCAGTTGGGCCGATTTTGAAAAGGTGGACATGCGCGTCGGCGTTGTGGTCAAGGCAGAAGATTTTCCGAAGGCGAAGAAGCCGGCCTACAGGCTAACGATAGACTTCGGCGAGCTCGGCATAAAGAGGTCTTCGGCGCAGATAACCAACTATACAAAGGACGAGCTTCAGGGCATGAAAGTGGTAGCTGTAGTGAATTTCCCTCCAAAGCAGGTGGCGGATTTCGTCTCGGAGGTGCTCGTGCTCGGCGCACTTACGAAGGAGGGCGTGATCGTGCTTACTCTATCGCGCCCTGGCAAGGCCATGCCTGGCGACAGGATTGCCTGAAACTGCATGCTTCGTTAATCGTTGCTATCAGTACAAAGCTTTTTATTCTTATCATCTCAGAATAACTATATAGTTATCTGCAAATGATAAGATGAAAAAATGAAAGAAAATTCGATATATTCAATAAAAGAATTTGCCCTGAATGCCGGCAAAGCCGTCATAACGCCAGCGGAAATAGCAAATATATTAGGCAGGCCAAAAAGTATCGGAGCGGTGTACGCTGCAAGGTTGGTCAAAAAGGGCCTTGCGAAGAGGATACTGCGGGGCAAGCTTTCCCTGTCGGATGACGATTTCGCAATAGCCTCACAGTTGATAAATCCAGCTTATATCTCATTAAATTCTGCGTTGCTTTTCCATGGGATAACAAAGCAAGTCACGAATGGGATTGAGTGTGTGACCACCACCAACTCCATAAGGATTCAAAAGCTCGGAATAGTATACCACAAAATACCAAGTTCGCTATTTTATGGTTACAAAAGAGTAAGCCGGGGCCAAAGCTACGCTTTTTTTGCAGAGCCTGAAAAGGCATTAATCGACGGCATATACCTGGGTGTGTATACAAAGCAACAGTTGTACGAATATGTTGGAAATATCGATAAGAAAAGGCTGCTGGAGCTGTCAACGCGTTACAAAGGCTATGGAAGCCGAAATATAATGAAGGTGGTAGAATCATTGACAGAATTACACTAAATGAGATAGCCAAGCTCAAAGGGCTGAGGCCGTGGCAAGAAGAGAAGCACTATATCCAGGCGCTGATACTAAACGTGCTCTATGACGAGCAGCTTGCGTTTAAGGACGGCACGTACCTGTGGTTCTTCCATAGCCTCCCGCGCTTTTCTGAGGATCTTGATTTTACTGCAGTTAAACAGCCAAGCAGCAAGATTCTGGCCAAGGTTTCGGAGGGCCTTAACCTGTTCGGCGTTACAAACGAAGCGAGAATGGAGAGCGATGATAACAAGTCTCTATCCTTTAAAATCATGGCACATGGACCCCTATATACAAACCAGAACAGCAGGTGCGTAGTCTATATAGAGATAAGCAAGAGGGAAAAAGTAATCAGAAGGGCAATACCATTAAGGCTTGACCTGCCTGAATACCAGCTTCCAGTGCGCATACTAATGGGCATGGATTTGGATGAAGTCGCAGCAGAGAAAATAAGAGCCATAATGAGCAGGATCAAGGCGCGCGATGTATACGATCTATACTACCT